>DATCID010000139.1:0-73385 GCA_036507975.1 Ruminiclostridium sp. | reverse complement strand
TACCATTTCGGAATTTTCGAGTTCCTTTACTTATTTCTCACTGTTTACTTTTCAAAGTCCATTTCCAAAGTGCTATATACTTCGCATTACTTCGTCAGATTTCATATTCTGCGCTGCTCATTTACCTATGTAAACTCCGCTGCTCGAAATTCATCTTCCTTATACTGCTCGCATCTATCACTTTGAAGCCAAAATACCTCGCATTACTGAGTTAGATTTTTTCTGCGTTGCTCATTTACCTATGTAAACTCCGCTACTCAAAAATTATCTTTTCTACACTTGCTTGTATTTTTTGATTTGAATCCTTTAAAGCGTTGTTGCTACTGCTTTTCAAGGTGTTTGCTGTTTGTTTGTCACAAGCAGCTTAGTTATAATACCACGCCGTTTCTTCTTTGTCAACACCTGATTTCAAAGTATTTATTTCCTACTTATTTCCATCAGTTTATATTGCTTTGTCGACTTCCTATCTGCGACGGCTTTGCAAGTATAGCATCTTATGGAGACCTATTACAACCTACTTAGTACAGCTTAAACAAGCATTTAGCATAGTTATTTTAAAATATGCACAATATACTCTTTTATAGTGCATATAACTAGTTATTTGCTCGATATATCTCGTTATTCATTTTACATATGCTCATCTACTGAATAAATAGGACAGTATTTTATTGTTTTTATTCCAACTATTTGATTAGTTTAGGTTAACATATGATAAAATATATTTATCCGATGTCTACAACAAGAACTATGTTTATATCTGAGTCATAATAACTTTTATAAGGATGGGTTTTACGTGAAAGATAGTATTGATGTTATCAGTTACAAATGCTTTGCCGTTACTAACGAACTGGATTTGAACAAGATTGCAATTAACTGTGGTATCCCCAAAAAGTATACCTGGGAGGAGCCTTTGATTTTGAAATCAGAAATCCTTTCTGGCATATTGGGCACAACGGTCGGAGCAAATCAAATGGTTCATGTTTTTTCCTTTGGAAGCATTGTTTTTATTAACCTTGCCCAGGATGACTATCTCCGTTTTATGGGATATCTTAAGAGCTTCAAACCTGAGATGGACATGAAAAATTATGATGCATTCAATGATGATTTCGAATTACGAATTGGTAATGTTGATTCTTTAGAGCTTACCGATAGTTTCGCATGCATTCCAGAATACGAACCATTCTACTCTGAACTTGCAGCAATGATAATTGCAAAATCAACTGCTTTAGAGCGAATCGAGTCTTTACTTGAACCTATTTTGGATAAGCTTGATTCTATAATTGACAGACTTGAAAAAGGAAAACTGCGTATAGGTGAAAAGGAATTGGCCAGAACAACAGCAAAAGCAGCACGCCACGAGTACAACACAATTAATTCCGTTATGATATTAGATAAACCTGATATTACTTGGACCAATAGCAGTGCAGAGGACTTTTATAGTAAAATGTCTGAGTTTTTTGAGCTCAATGATAGATTTGTCGTGCTCAAAAGCAAAACTGATATTATTAATAGTATTCTTGGAGCCGTTACATCTATTAGCCATTCTATGCGAGGACTTTTTGTGGAGTGGATTATTATAGTCTTAATTATTGCTGAGATAATCTTGATGTTTCTTGATTTGTTCAAATAAGTACTCAATACTGGCATATGTTTGCATTGAAAACTGCTCAATAATTATATTAAAGGAGTTATTTGTGATAGTAAAAATCGTATGCTATAAAATATCTAATAAATTGAATATGACCGCTCTTGCATCATATTTTGATGTCCCTTATAATGAAAAGCTGTCTAATTGTATACTTCTTAAAGATCAATCCATATCTTCTATTATTAAAATTCACTCAGACTGTAAGTTCCTTTATATATATGAATATGGTTGCGTAGTTTTTGTTGACTTCTCTTCAGATGAGATCTATTCTGCATTAGGATACTTAGAGACTATCACTGGCGCAGTGAACTATAGGCTCATCAGCGAGTTTAATGAAGATTTAATATTATCAATTACTGATAATAAATTTATTGCAAGAATCAATGACTTTCCATGTGAGCTCAAATACAATGAAGATGTTTTGAGTATTGCCTGCGACATAATTTCAAAGTCTACAGCATTGCCTGCTGCCGAGAAGGAAATAATTACTGTACTTGATGAAGCTGAGAATATCGTGAATTATCTGCAGAAAGCGAAACTAAAAATTAATAAGAAAAGGTTTCTCTTTAGTATATCTCGTATGGCTCGTTTTCAACACAGCACCATTAAGTCTTTAGGACTTTTTGGCAGCACCTTTATCCTTAAAAGAAGTTCAAATAGCAAGAGCTTTTACAGTATTCTCTACCACTATTATGAGATAGATGACCGAACTATTATCTTAGAGAGTAAAATTGGTCAAGTAAATAGGCTGATTTCAATCTATACTACACTCAGCTATAATATTGAGGAAATGAGGCAGCTCATTTTAGAATGTATTTTGCTTGCACTGTTTTTGCTCCCTGATTTAATTGATTTTAAAGCGTTTTTCAAATAAAGCCATATTAAGAGGTCGTTACGCCCAGGATTTAGTGCATACCCATCCAAAACAAATATTTTTCAGAATGTAATGATCTCAGATTTTATGTTAATCCAGTCTGAAAACTTCAGTTAGCTTAGGTTGCGCACCAGTAATAGGGTCCATTTCCATTATCATAACATCCTTCATATATTCATTCCATTTATCTACAATTTCACTTTTAGCCTGTGCTTTACCTGCATAATCACAACCTTTTTCACATTCATAATAACCAAACAACTCATTTCCTACATTCCAAATAGAATAATTACAGATGCCGGCCGCCTTTAACAGTTCTACTAGTTCTGGCCAAATTTCATTATGACGTCTTATATACTCATCAATATTTCCATCCTTAACAATTGCCTTCCATGCATAACGCTCCATAAACATCCTCCTTAAAGTCAAATAGTATTAATTAAGTGGACCCACTTAATTAATACTATCATAATGTCACCTTCTTTTAAAGTCCATAAACCTCATGTAAGAAATGTCGATAATCTTCTAACTCAAACGGAGGATTACCTGATAAATAATGATTGCGGCCTGAATATTCTTCACATGTCCATTCAATAACATATATTTTCTTTTCTCCTTGACTATATTCAATATTGCAAACAGAAAGAACAGAGTCACCAACCACCCCACTGCCCTCTAAAACAATCTTATTATTGTCAGTGTAGTCTTTCACGGTATAAGAGAACTCCTGTTGTTTTCCTGTATCATTTATTGCCTTTAAGGTGCAGCTCCAACTATCCGGTTCAGAAAAAGCAAGAATAAAAGGCTGTTGGCTCCTTTTGATGTAGTGGTAAGCAAGTTTCTTATCAAAAAAGTAGTCCACTACTGCATCGGAAAATTGCGGCCATCCATCAATTAAGTTCCACCAAATAATACCGGTTCTGTTCCATTTGCCGGTGCGGAAAAATTCAATGAAAAACTTTTTGGCTTCTGCCTGTGAAATTTGACTTGCTAAAACAAAATTTTCTAAAGTATCCGGCACTTTTCCGAATAGCTCTTTAATTTGTTTTGCCATGAGTTCAATTCTGTACACGTAACTTCCGCTTTTATCTGTTTCAGGTGAAGAGGAATGAATAATCCACTCATCATTATCCTTCCATGGCCACATTTTATCTTCTGATAAAAATTTTGACATCGACTCAATCGATGGACAACCATGATAGCCTATCTCACTTACGAAATTGCACATAGAATTTTTATAGTAGTTGCTCTTGAAATAATCTCTGGGTCCCCAAAGATGATTTTCAGTCAGATATTCCATTGGAAGACCAGTTGCCTCTTCATCCACAAACGGAGAACTAGGAAGATATGGCCTAGTCGGATCCTCAAATGCAAGCACATCAGGGATTACTTGACGCGTAATTTTATTAATGTTTGGATTTCTATAGAGTTCTTCAAACTTCATCCCCATGTCACATTCATTATCTCCCGCCCACAAAAGGATACTGGAGTGATTTCTAAGCTTGCGTACAATGGTTCTAACCTCTTGCTCCATAACTTTGCAAAAATCATTATCAATGGGATATACCCCACATGCCAGCGCAAAATCCTGCCAAATAAGAATTCCCATTTCATCACATTTTGAATAAAGATATTCGTCTTCATACAGATTTCCGCCCCAAATGCGTATACAATTACATTCCACATCATCTAAAAGTTCAAGAATTTCCGGAATACGGCTGCGATCTCTAGAATGAAATGCATCTACAGGAACCCAATTTGTTCCTAAAATGAAAATCCTTTTACCATTAACTTCAAAATGAAATTTACCACTGAAAAATGTGTCGGTAATTGAAGTCCGTTCCAATTTTACAGTACGAATTCCTGCTTTAAATAATATGGTATCTACAAGCTCCTTGCCTTTTTTTAATTCAATGGTCACATTATAGAGGCTCTGCTCTCCACTACCTTTAGGCCACCATAGTTTGGCATTGTCTACATGGATTTTCAGTTTTCCAGAAGTAAACCATAATCGAGTGGATTGTGAAAAACCATTATCTGCACAGTTTCCATTTATAGTTACAGAATAGTCCGATAAATCAGAAGCTAGAATGTTTGCTTCATAGAACAATTCCAGTTCTGCTGTATGATGATATACGTCTATACAGGACGTCATTAAAAATGCTTGTTTAAAATGTTCTTTGGGCTGGTATGTAAGGTATACCGGTCTAAAAATACCTGCTGATACTAAGCGTGGCATAATATCCCATCCAAACATATGTGTAGCTTTGCGCAAGCGTAGTGTTTCATAATTATATTTTGATGCGCTATTTCCTGCCGAAACCGAATTATCTCTTGCAACAATACAGGCAGGCAGAATATGTACAACTATCTCGTTCTTGCCTTCAACGAGATTCTTTACAATAAACTCTTGGGGGACAAACATGTTATCTGTTTTTCCCAGCAATTTTCCATTCAAATATATCTCACTTACTGTATCAATTCCTTCAAAAACAAGTTGAGGAATCATATTAGCTTTTGAATTATAGGTAAATTGTCTTGAATAAAAAAGGTGACAACCCTCTAATTTTTGTAGCTGCAACAGATTTTTCCCAAAGAAGGGATCAGGTATCAATCCAGCTTCTTGTAAATCCAGTTCAAAATTACCTGGAACATTTCCAACAATTTGCTTGCCATCATATCCCAATACATCCGTGAAAGAGCTTATTGTTTGGCTCTTTTGCTGAAATTCTTCATTGGTCATATAAATTAACTGCCACTTACCATTCAAATCAATTTTATCCCAATTATTCATTGTAAAATTCCACCTTTGTTATAGCGATTAACTGCACCTGATGAAATACCATTTATTAGACTTTCAGAAATGAAATCTTCTTTTCAGCTCACTTTTAATGGTTTTATCTCCAAAAATCATCGTTCCGACCAGTACAATAAATGAAATTGAAGTTGCTATTATTGTTGGCAAAGGAACCTCTATAAATCCACACAGAAAAAGAACTCCCGGGATTAGACCACAAATGGCTATTGCAAATTGGTTTAACACATAAGTATGCCAATACATACGATTCACGATGATTAAAACTAAAAATGAGATGTTAGCAAGTATTATAATCTCTGGTATTACATGGTTTACTGACCAACCTGTATACCCGATAGTATAATCCATTATTACAGTAAAAATAGATGTACATAATAACTGTACTAAAATCTGAGATGCGATATTGGTATTCCTCTTTATTGAATACGCCATTATTACCCAAAAATATATAATAGCAGCTATAGTAATTGCTGACCATATTACTCCGTTATAGGTCAAATAGTTTGTTACAGCTGTTGTTACAGCAGATAATATAGATATAAACAGGAATATTCTTTTTAGAATGTCATATTTGTGCGGATCGACCTCTATTTTAGGGTACGCCTTATTAAAGATTTCACCATCAATAGTGGTTAGAACTGTTCTGCATAAGGGACACATATTACTATCATCTTGAACGTTAACATTACATCTTTTACAAGTTTTCATTGTAAACACCATTGCTTTCTATAGTAACATCTATCCCCTGCTTTGAAAGGTGACGAAAAAACGCCCTTTGCAAATATGGGTCTCTTAAAATTGACGTAAATGTAAATACTAGCTTGTCATCAAAAGTGCACATTGAACATTTGATTGGTTCCGATTTTGATACGCTTATCAGGACTTCAAAAGAATCAATGTATTTTTTAAATTCATCGTGAACTTCAATTTTCCCTAGATTAGAGAGGACAACCGAGTTTTCTTTTATCGAACTCATATATGCTATTTTTACACCTAAATTTTTAACAAATAAAGGAGCAATGCGAATAAAAATATTTTTTTCAGTTGACACGTTATCCGAAATCGCCTTAGCTAAATTTTCTTTTGTGAGTTGATTTTTAAATTGCTTAGAAATTATGTCTAGCATCTCATCAAAAGTATATTGGCTCTCTGAAATGGTAATTCCAACATTAATATATGAGAAAAAATTCATTTCCGTTGTTGAATCAAAAAATCCACGCAAGTTAACAGGTATGTTGACCAGTATAGGATTTTTGTTTGGTTGCTCGTTCAAATACTCTTTGTAAATGCACCAGATAATCAATGTCGATATGTATTGTGTAAGGCTGACCTTCTTTTGTTTGCACAACTCCAACAATGATGATATTTTAACAAAACCATGAAGAACACTCATTGTGAATACAGGAAGCATGTCACCTCTTAACTTATATGCTTTTTTTGTTTTACGTCTAACATATGCAAGTTTTCTATAGTTTTTATGATAGCTATCTTCAATATCTGATACAACATCAACAATTGGCATATTCAATACCTTCTGAGGAAGTGTCTCTTGGAGTGCAAGCTTTATATAATTATATGTCAATGCCTTCAAAAATCTTAATGCTCCTGTACCATCTGTAATCGCATGAAACACTTCTAGGTTAATACGTTTACCAAAGTATGTTACCTTGAAAAGAAATTGATTGTTAGTATTTGGGTCAATAAATGCGCAGGGATATGCCTGCTCCCTTTCAACTTTTGGTTGCTTTTTATTTGTTTCAAAGTAATGCCAAAAAGCTCCATGCTTTAATTTAACACCAAAAGAGTCAAACCAAGGCAGGGTTTTAACTAATGCCTCTTGAAGTATTTCTTCATTTATTTCTAATTTGAGACGAACCGACACCCGATATACGCTACTATAACTCTTGTTTGATATTACAGGAAAAACATTGGCGGTATTGTCAAGTTTGTGCCATTTAGTTTCGATATTTGTTTTGCTCTTCATCTATATAAGACTCCTTACATCCCAGTAACATCAAATACTTAAGCCATGAAATATTTTTAATACTTTTATCCGATGTCTACCGCCGCTAATACTCCCGCTTCTGCAAGCGGGAGATAAGCGGCGCTATGACCCTGGACAACGATTTCTAAGATTTAGAGGGAGTAAAAACTCCCCCTGAATCCAAGAACTCTGTTTATGCTCATTTTACGTTCATGACAAGTTAATGTCAAGGCGCTGCATATTATTTACCGATCATAAATAAATTTAAAATTATTAAAGTATAAAAAAATTCCAAGCATCTTATAAATAAAATGCTTGGAATTTGACACCTGCAGAACTGGTAAGGAACAATTGCTTTTCAGACTAGAGCCTATCAAGTTATTGTCCCCGAATGAACGATATGTGCCCACTGCTTGTTTTTTCGAGAAAAGAAGCCGTATATCATTATTGGCACCCATGTGAAGTTAAACAGCGGCAAAATAATAAGTCCTAAAACAACTTTCATATTTGCTTTTTTCTCATCAGCTAAAACAGAAAACGAGTAAATATTTTGGATTAAAAAAGTCAAAATAGATATTATAGCTAATATTACTATAGTACGGATGCTTGCATCTTTAATTTGCGTAGCAAAGACATAAATTCCTTGAACAGTCATTAACATACATCCAAGAATATAGAAGAATGGATATAAAAGCATGATTAAGCTATCAAAAGCCTGTAAACTCTTTTCCTGAAGTAACTTTTCGAAAGTTCGTTTTGCATATATAAATGCACAACTAAAATGACCTTGCATCCACCTTGTACGCTGTTTCCACGATTGTGAAAAAGTAGTTGGCTGCTCATCATAGATGACTGCTTCATGAGCCCAGCCGATTTTTATATTCTGCAAGCACAATTGAAAATAAAATTCTACATCCTCAGTTAAGGTCTCTATTTCCCAGCCGATTTTTTTCAAGGTGTCCATACGAAAAGCATATCCGCTTCCTGTCAAAGTACAGTTCATGCCAAGATATTGTCGCGGTAGTTGGCATAAACGATTTGCCAACCAATAGGTTATGGAATACGACAAAGTTATCCATGATTCCCACGGATTTTTCATATCTCTATATCCTTGCACTACCTCATAGCCCTGAGCCATCTTCTTGTCAATCTGCATAAGGAAGTCCTTTGACACAAGATTGTCTGCATCAAGTATGCATATAGCATCGAACTTCTTATTCAAGTGAAATAATATATTAAACATCCACTTTAATGCATACCCCTTACCACAGTCATGTAAATTTTCACGTTCATATACTGATGCTCCACAGTCTCTTGCGATTTGTGCAGTTCTGTCTGAGCAGTTATCTGCAATAACAAATATTTCATACTTATTTGAAGGATAATCTAATTCCTTAATGCTGTTAATGGTATTTTTAATAACCATCTCTTCATTATGCGCTGAAACTATGATTGCGTACATATTTATAGGCCCTTTATAATTATTTTCTTGGGGCTTCTTCTTCCATCCAAAAATGGATATTATGAAAAAATAAACTGCAACAAGACCAACCATTATTGTAGATATAAAGAATAATGAATTTCCAAAGTCAAATATCAACTCTAAATATTTATTCAAATTAACCTCCTTGAGCCTCTATGGCAGATAATTCCGCCTATATTACATTCGTAATGAACTGTACAACTACCGATGACAATATGGCAATTGCCATTCCTGCGAGAACATCTGATGGGTAGTGTACCCCCAGATAGAGCCTGGAAATTGCAACTATTAGAGCAATTGGAAAACAAACAACTGCTAGAATAGGAATATTTAGTGCCAACGTAGTAGCAATTGCAAAAACTGCAGTTGTATGCCCCGAAGGGAAGGAATAGAAATCCAGTGCTACATCAAAGGTATTTACATTTAAAACAATACCCTTTGGTCTCAATCTGCAAACACTTTTTTTCAATACATGTACAAATGAGTGACTAAGTGCCAGAGCTACTAATGCCTGAAATCCCAATTTTCTAACTTCTCCAGTACCCATTGCAATAATCATCAGGCAAGTAAAAATTGTAACAATGGAGCCGCCAATATTAGTTAGTACTGGCATGATTTTATCCAATAACCTGCATTTAATTGAACTATTAAAAATAAAAAGTGCATATAAATCCTTTTCATAAAGTGTCACTTTTAGTTCACTCATAGTATACCTCCTATTTGTAACAAATGCTAGTTCTTACTTCACTGCCATATATATTTTTATAATAACAGCTTAATCTTAACACTACGTTAAGGAATCTTTAATTATTTCTTAACAATCAAAATAATAATCTTATATGGCAAGAAATCCGCCTCTTTCTTACTGTTTTAAGCTTGTTAATTAAGTTCATGATAACCCTTCCTTTCATATAAATGTTTCTATATGATTTAATTCTACTCCACCAACCTTTGAATAACCTTAAGTTAATTAAGGTTAATTAAAGGTTTTTTTGGTATTATATATATATGAGGGGAAATAATATGAGATTACTATTAATTGAAGATGACGTACGATTATCTGAAGCACTTAAATTTATATTGGAAGACAATAATTATTCGGTTGATACTGCAAACGATGGTGAATTTGGGCTTGAAATGGCTCAAACTAGAATACACGATATAATAATTTTAGATAGAATGTTACCAAAAATAGATGGCATTCAGATTCTTAAGACTATACGTTCAAATGGCATATCAACTCCAGTACTGCTCTTAACTGCTAAAGATACAGTTGAAGATAGGGTTGTGGGTCTTGACGCAGGGGCTGATGACTACATGTTGAAGCCTTTTGCAACAAAAGAACTACTTGCTCGTATAAGAGCTCTGTCCCGCAGGCAGCAAAGCCAGTCACAGACTGACAACAAACTAACTGCTGGTTTATTAACTCTTGACACCTTGCGCTGCGAAGCTATATGTCCTACTGAAACCATTCGCTTAACACTGAAGGAATCACAGTTACTTGAGCTTTTTATGAGAAAAAAAGGTCAGGTCATTAATAAAGACCAGATCTTAGATAGAATTTGGGGCCTAGATTCATCTGTAGAAATGAATAACATAGAAATATATATTCACTATCTGAGAAGGAAATTGAACTCAGAAAGCTGTGGGATACAAATAGAGACTATTAGAGGTATAGGGTATTGCCTTGTGGAGGACGTTAATGTTTAATAAATTAAGACTTAAGCTGACATTAACCAATGTAGCTGTTGTTGCAATTATTTTAATACTTTTCGCTGTAGGTGTATTTGTTTTTATGTTTAAGGCCACTAATGATCAAACAAGCCAACTTATAAATTTAATTTCCTCAAATGAAGGTCTAAGCAACACTCAAATAATACCTAAAAATCAAAAGCATGAAAGCAATCAATTAAGATATTTCTATGTCAAACTTGACCTGCAGAATAATATTACATATACCTCTGCAGCTTTTGATATAAAACATGAGCCTATTTCTGATTTGATTGGAGAAGCATTGTCACATTCTCAAATGGATGGCAATATTGAATTAAGTGATGGAGAATCCTATCGTTTTTATAAGGGTGATCTTGTAGGCGCTACTGGTACTTTCATTATTTTTATTAACAATCACTCGGATAATAAAATGCTAGGCAATCTATTTCTAGTTCTTGCATTTACAGGTTTGGGTGGTCTTGGTCTTGCCTTTTTTGGAAGCCTATTTATGGCTGAAAGATCATTGATCCCAATTAAAAAATCCTGGCAGCAGCAGAGAGATTTTGTTGCTGATGCTTCTCATGAGCTTCGCACACCGCTGACTGTTATTGAGACCACTACTGATCTCCTGATGAATAGAGGTAATCAGACTATAGATAGTCAAATAAAATGGTTGGAGAATATTCAAGCAGAAAACAAAGTAATGTCTAAACTTGTTAACGATATGCTGTTCTTGGCGAGAGCTGACTCTGATCAAGATTTATTAGAAAAGAAGGAATTTCAACTACATTTAGCTCTGCTTGAAGCATATATTCCATTTGAAGCGCTGGCAATAAAGCGAGGCCTACATTTGAAGCCATTTGAAGGATGCGCTGTTAATATAATCGGTGATGAATCAAAAATAAAGCAATTAGCTGCTATTCTGATTGATAATGCAATAAAGCACACACCATCTGGAGGAAGTATTCAGATGGCCTTGTATGACAAGGGCCACACAGTTGAATTTGTAGTTTCAGACTCTGGGGAAGGTATTAGTGAAGATCATATTCACAAAATATTTGAGCGCTTTTACCGTGTAGATAAAGCCCGTTCGCGCTCAGATGGCAGCGCTGGTTTAGGGCTTTCCATTGCTGAGTGGATTGTAAGCGGGCATAGAGGCGAAGTTAAGGTTCAGAGTCAGATAGGCGTAGGTACCTCCTTCCATGTAATATTGCCAAAATAACATGTAAAAGCGCACAGTTTACTATTATATAAACTGTGCGCTTTCAAAATCAATCTCTTCAAAGCGTATAACTTCTTCTATTCAACGTTCTTTCAGAGTCCGTTTCAAGTTTTGTGTAAACAGTAAAATTGATGTTGAATATGTAGTTATTATTTATACTTTGGCAACCACACTCCATGCGCCTCAATTAATTCATCCACCATACTTACGATTTCGTCTAATGAAAGCTCTGCCGCCGTATGAGGATCAAGCATAGCTGCATGATATATATGCTCTCTTTTTTTGGTTACTGCTGCTTCAATTGTTAAGAGCTGAACATTTATATTTGTCATATTCATTGCTGCCAATTGGACAGGCAATCTCCCAACTCTACAAGGGTTGACACCCATTCCATCCACCATACATGGCACTTCGACACATGCATCATAGGACAGATTCTCTATTAAACCACCTTTGTTTATAACATTACCACCTATTTTATAGGGAGTATTAGTTACTATAGCTTCCATAATGTAGGATGCATATTCGTGGGTTCTTGTATGAGATAATGATGTATCCGTCATCAATTCATCCTTTTGCTTCTTCCAATCGGCAATCTGATTAATACATCTCCTAGGATACTCATCCAAAGGAATATTAAATTTCTCAATAAGCTCAGGATACTTTGACTTTATAAAGAATGGATTGTATTCTGAGTTATGCTCGCTTGATTCTGTACAATAATATCCCAACTTATCAATATACTCGTACCTTACCATATCTTTGTGTTTCTCATTTTTATTCTTTTCCTTAGCGCGCTTACGAATCTCAGGATATAGGTCATTTCCATCCTTATCCTTTATCTCAAGGAGCCATCCCATATGGTTTATTCCTGCTATTAATTCTCTGCGACCCTCCAGCTTATCCTCCATACCAAGATCCTTCAGCAGTCCATCTGAACAACCCTGAACACTATGGCAAAGTCCAACAGTTTTCACGCCAGTATAACGCTGCATATATCCTGCAAGCATAGCCATTGGGTTAGTATAATTTAAAAACCATGCATTTGGGCATACCTCTTCTATGTCTTGTGCGAATTGCTCAAGAATAGGAATAGTTCTCAGCGTACGCATGATACCTCCGATTCCCAAAGTATCAGCAATCGTCTGTCTTAAACCATATTTTTTTGGTATTTCAAAATCTATTATTGTGCAAGGGTCATATCCCCCAACCTGAATAGCATCTACTACAAAGTCAGCACTTCTAAGAGCTTCTTTACGGTTTTCAACTCCAAGATATGTCTTGATTTTTGCCCTGCCGTTATTTACGTTCTTGTTTATTGCCTCCAACATGCTTTGAGAATCTTTTAGTCTTTCCCCTGAAATATCATACAAACATATTTCGCTATCTCTCAGTGCCTCTGTGCACATGCTGTCGCCTAATACATTTTTAGCAAATATAGTACTACCTGCACCCATGAATGTTATTTTGACCATTTATATTTCCTCCATCGCCATTTATCAATTAGTCTAATACCTATAGGATAACAGAATTATAAAAAACTTAAATTGAATAATGTAACCACTATTTGTTATAATGTAACTATTACCTCGTAAAAGACGAGTACGTTTTTGTGCAGAGAGTGAGATTATATGGAAAATAGCTTTTATGAGTTGGCAACTAAGCGAAGAAGCATACGAAAATATACCTCTAAACCCGTTTTAAGAGAAGATATTGAGTACTTTATTTCCTGTGCCACAAATGCACCGAGTGGCTGTGATAGTCAGTGTTGGCACTTTGTCGCTGTAGAGAATAAGGAGCTTATTGAAAAAATAGCTGATGGAGTAGGAAAGTATTCAAAAGCATTTTATAGCAATGGATACTCAGGATCAACCGATGCCTTCTTGGTTTCAAGAGAAAAGGCACCAAGCTTTTTTAGAAACGCACCCCTTGTTATATTCGTTTTTCTTGATAGGCTTGACTATTATGATGAAAGGGTAACACAGGCGTTTTCAGAAAAAGGGTATTCACATCGCGAAATGCTTGATAAGCTAGCATATCCTGACATTCTATCTGTGGGCGCAGCAATTCAAAACCTACTGCTGGCAATCACCGAAAAAGGATACGGCGCTTGCTGGATGAATGACCCTGTCATTGCTGAAGAAACTATTAAAAGTTTGTTGTCAGTTAGAGAAGATCTAAGACTTATTAGCGTAATTCCTATAGGTGAGCCGCGATATCTACCCCAAGAAAAAAAGCTCAAAGATCAAAGTAGTATTTTAGAATATAAATAGTTTTTTTGGAGCTATTAAAGTTTGGTGGAGGCTATTTGAATGCAACATGATGTTTCACTTTTAAACAAAGGATATCAAGAGATTAATCCCTTAACATGTGGCTGGGAAGATTGTGAAAATGGCCACGCCTTTGGTCCTGCTTCGCGAGAATACTATCTACTTCACTATATAATTTCGGGCAGCGGCATTTTCCAAAGAAATGGACAAAATCACTCTCTTTCTAAAGGCTCTATGTTTTTGATACGCCCTTACGAATTAACTTTTTACAAAGCTGATGATAATGATCCATGGGAATATATTTGGATAGGATTTACTGGGCAATTGGTGCCCGAGTTACTGGAACATAGTGGGTTTTCAGATAATAATTGTACATTATGTAATCCGTCTCTACGCAATACTTTCTTGAGTATGAAGGAAGCAGTTAACTTACCTCACTCTGCAGAGATATTCTTATGTAGTAAAATTTTTGAGTTTTTTTCAAATCTTCATGAAGAATTTAATCCTGAACTTACAGGGACTACTGGAAGCCTATATTCAAAACGAGCTAAAGACCACATTATGGCAAATTATGCAAATCACATTTCTGTTGAGAGCATTGCAAATATGCTTGGCATTGACAGGAGATATCTATGCCGAGTATTTCACAAGAATACCGGGGATACACCTCAAAACTTTCTTGTGAATTACAGACTTGAAAAGGCGGCTGTACTCCTAGACAAGCATGGATATTCTGTGAGTGAGGCGGCGAGAAGTACCGGCTATGAGGATATTTATAATTTCTCAAAAATGTTTAAGAAGAAATACGGGGTGCCTCCGTCGAGGTATTTGGGGAAGGCATAAAAAATTAATAGAAATTTTTGATATCAAAAAAGTAGTACCAATAGGCGTTCCCCAAAATAATTTGAGAACCTATTGATGCTACTTTTTTGCTTAACTAATTATTTTTTCTTACTTACTCTCGTATATATACTGATTTAGCAAGGATTCCAGCATTTCCTGACGTCCGGACTTGTTCTGTACTGTAGCATTCAGTGCGTACTTCTCAAGTTCCTTGAAGCCAACTTTACCACTAACAATATCTTTGCCGATTCCAGTAGAGTAACTCGCATATCTGTCAGTAACAAATGCGTCTAGCTTCCCATCTTCTAATATCTTGCTAGCTACTATAAGTCCCTTTGCGAAGGTATCCATACCAGCGATGTGTCCATAGAATAAATCTGATGGTTCAAATGAAGCTCTTCTAACCTTTGAGTCAAAGTTCAAACCACCTTTAGTTAAACCACCTGATTTTAGTATCTCAAGCATTGCAAGAGTTGAATCATAAATATTAGTTGGGAATTGGTCAGTATCCCATCCGAGAAGCATATCACCCTGGTTAGCATCAACGCTTCCAAGCATGTTGTTTACTCTACAAACTGCAAGTTCATGCTGGAAAGTGTGTCCTGCCAAGGTTGCATGGTTTGCTTCGATATTCAGCTTGAAAAATGGGTCTAAACCATAAGTCTTTAGGAAACCAATTACTGTTCCTGCATCAAAGTCATACTGGTGCTTTGTTGGTTCTTTTGGCTTTGGCTCAATTAGAAATTGTCCTTTGAAACCAATTTCCTTTGCGTAGTCTACTGCCATCTTCAAAAACCTTGCTAGGTTGTCTAATTCAAGCTTCAAATCTGTGTTTAATAGAGTTTCATAACCTTCTCTACCACCCCAGAATACATAGTTTTCTCCACCCAACTCATAAGTTATCTCCATAGCTTTCTTAACCTGAGCTGCTGAATAAGCAAATACATCTGCATTTGGAGAAGTAGATGCACCATGCATAAATCTTGGATTACTAAATGCATTAGATGTTCCCCAAAGTAGCTTTACATCGCTGGATTTCATTCTATCTTTTATCAATGCTGTTATAACATCAAGATTTTTATTAGTTTCAGTTAGATTAGTCCCTTCTGGCGAAATATCTCTATCATGGAAACAGAAGAACGGCGCTCCCATTTTTTCAGCGAACTCAAAGTTTGCCTCAACTTTATATTTTGCTATTTCCATAGCATCAGTCATTGTATTCCAAGGTCTGGAATATGACCCTGATCCAAACATGTCTGCACCTGGTGCTGCAAAGGTGTGCCAGTAAGCAACTGCAAATCTTAAATGCTCTTTCATTGTCTTTGCACCTATAATCGCATCTGCATTATAGTACTTAAATGCTAATGGATTATCTGATCCACTTCCCTCAAACTTGATTTTTGTAATTCCGCTAAATACTTCTGACATAATAAATTCCTCCATATAATTTTATAAATTTCAACTTATTTATTTAATGCTCTTACAGTCTATATCCGAAGAGCTTTTTTAAAGGTATTATTGCCGCACCAAGAGCTGAGGTATCCTCACCTATCTCTGAGGTAATTATCTCAACTCTTGAGGCTGGATATTTGAGTGCCTTAGCAAATGCTATGTTTTTTAAATTCTCTAAAACATCCTCTGAGAACCTAACTAATTCCTTGCCCAGTACTATTTTTGAAGGGTTGATAGTGTTAATCAAATTGGCCACTGCTAAGCCTAAATAACCAGCAGCCTCAACCAAAATTACCCTTGCAGCTTCATTTCCATTGCTAGCTGAGCTAAAAATATCATCAATAGTAATTGCATCTATATCTAAATCCTCTGTAAAATCTGCTATCAGGCCTTGTCTGATTAGCCTTTTGGCCTTTTCTACAATCGACTTAGAAGACACCAGTGTTTCAAGGCAACCATAGTTCCCACATGCGCACTTTATACCATTATGATCTACCATGATGTGCCCTATTTCCCCAGCACTTCCAGAGCAGCCCCTGTACAGATTGCCACCTGCAAATATGCTTGACCCAATACCTGACTTCATGTTTATGCACACAAAATCCTTCTGGTCCAGGCAGCAACCAATCCAGTTCTCACATATTGCAGAACACATCGCTTCATTGTCAATATATATTGGGAAGCTGCCGATACTTGCCATCATGTGCTCTAAATCAACCCTTTCCCAACCTAAGTTGGGGGCAAAAATAATTTCATGCGTTATGTTGTCGACCATTCCAGGAATAGATACCCCAACTCCTAATAGCCTATCTTCTTTTATTTCGTACTCCTGTATAATCTGATTTAACTTTCCCTCGATCAACTTGATTGATTTTGATACTGATTGCTCAAAACCACTTGGTATCTTGTCTCGGTACTCTACTTTACCAGTAATATCCATTAATATAAATCTAATATAATCTACATCAATATCTACACCAATAGAAAAATAGCTTTTGGGGTTTAGCCCATACAAGTTCGGCCTTCTTCCCCCTGTAGATATGCCAATGCCAGCTTCGCTTATATAGCTTTTCTCCAGTAGGTTTGATACTATAATTCCGCAGGCAGTGGGTGAGAGACCTGTCAGTTGTGCAAGATCAGCCTTAGAAATTTGTTTGTTAGTTCGAATTAATTCAAGTAAGGATGTTTCGTTGAACTGCTTCAAAAATTTATTATTGCCGGTTTTGCCCATCTTCATTGGTCTACCCTCCTCTACCATAATTAAACTTTTTCGCTGTTTGCCATCACGGCGCTACGACCCTGGATAATGATTTCTTATGTTAGCCGCTACTTCAATATAGAATTGAGCTGTGCAAAATCGCCTTTTAGTGATTTGTACAATTTTGAATATAGCTTGTAGAAATCATCATATTTCTTAATTCTATCCTCGATTGGAGCTAAGCTATCTTTAACCTTGATAACCTCTTGACAAGCCTGTGGCACACTATCATATATACCAGCGCCAACTCCTGCAAGTATTGCTACTCCAAGTGCAGGACCTTCATCTGAACTAATTCTGGTTATGTTTGTTCCAAAAACATCAGCCTGCATCTGTCTCCATATGCCGCTTTTGCCTCCTCCGCCTGAAGCTCTTACTTCAGAAACCTCAACACCCATTCCCTTGATAATTTCAAGGCAATCCTTCAAGCTAAAGGTAACACCTTCCATGATTGAGCGAACAAAGTGAGGCTTTGTATGTTTTGCTGTTAGTCCAAAAAATACACCTTTAGCATTTGCATCCAGATGTGGAGTTCTCTCTCCCATTAAATATGGCAAGTAAATAAGTCCATCGCTGCACGGCTTTATAGTCTCTGCTTCTGCGTCAAGTAGTTTGTAAACATCTATATTTGACAATTCAGAAGTCATCATCTCATTCGAACAAAAGTTATCTCTAAACCATTTTAATGAAAGACCCGCGCCTTGTGTTACGCCCATAATATGGTAGGTATTTGGAACAGCATGGCAGAAGGTGTGAACCCTTCCTAATGGATCAATGGTTAGTTTGTCTGTATACGCAAATACAACCCCTGATGTACCAATAGTGGAGGAAACTATACCTGATTTAACAATTCCGTTTCCAACTGCACCAGCAGCCTGGTCTCCGGCTCCGCCTACCACTATTGTCCCTGCATTTAAACCAGTAAGTGCTGCTGCTGAAGTGGTAACTTTGCCTGTAACCTCTTGAGATTCATACATTTTGCCTAACATGGATTTTGAAATCCCAAGCTTGTCTAGAACCTCACCGCTCCACTGTCTCTCTGAAATGTTCATAAGCTGCATCCCACTTGCGTCTGAAACCTCTGTAGCATATTCTCCAGTTAGTTTTAGTCTTATATAGTCCTTTGGTAATAGTATTTTTGCTATCTTTTCAAAAACTTGTGGTTCATTATTCTTTACCCACATTATTTTCGATGCAGTAAACCCTGTTAGCGCTGGATTTGCTGTAATTTCTATAAGTCTTTCTTTGCCAATGAGCTGTGTAATCTGGTCACACTCAGCCACGCTTCTCTGGTCACACCAAATTATTGCCTTTCGTAGAACTTTGTCCTCTTTATCTAGTAAAACTGCTCCATGCATTTGCCCAGCTAAGCCTACGCCTTTTACCTCACGCTTATCTATTCCACTTTTTAACATGACATTATTTATGCTTTCACAGGTGCCCTTCCACCAATCCTCAGGTTCTTGCTCTGCCCAACCCAAGTTTGGTTGATAAAGTGGATACTCAACAGTAGAACTTGCTACAGGCTTGCCTCTTTCATCGAATAATACAGTTTTTACGCCTGTCGTTCCTAAATCGATACCAATAAGAAAAGACAATACAAACGTCCCCCTCTCCAAAGTGTACTTTATAATATTATATTACAAAGTATATCAAGTTATAGTTTTGTTGTCAAAACAATTATTGCCGAATATTCCGTTTTGTATAAATACTGTCAATGTTATCCTTCCATCTTTTCCTATAGGAAAAACTAATCAGAAAAAATTGTAGAGATACGTACGCAGTGGTATAATAAAAGTATCTAAAATATTTGGAGGGTTTTATTATGCCAACTATATCAATGTTTTTCGGAATACTTATTAGAATGTTTAATGACGAGCATAATCCGCCTCATTTTCATGCAATATATTCAGGTAAAAAAGCAATGTTTAATTTTGAGGGAGATATTATCGAGGGAACATTACCCCTAAAACAAGTTAGATTAATTCAAGCTTGGACTGAAATACATAGAGAAGAATTAGAAGCGAATTGGGAGCTTGCAATAAATGGTGAAATACCATTTAAGATTAAGCCGTTAGAATAGAGGTGAAACTTATGCATGAAGTAATAAAAGTAACTCCGTTAGAAGGTTTTTGTTTATTAGTACAATTTGAGAACGGAGAGTTAAAAACAAAGGATATGTCTAGTTTGTTAAATAAACCTGCTTTTAGACCTCTAAAAGATATTTCCTTTTTTAAATCTGCAAGAGTAATTAATGGTGCTATAACTTGGATAACATCAGATGGTGATGAAATTGATCTATGTCCTGATAAAACTTATCAGTCCAGCTACTAATGTAAAACTGGGACATTTCTCAATTTATAACATTGAATTCATAGGGAAGCAAATGAATTAACAGTAGAAAACATTACTCACTTTTCAAAATAATGCAAAAGCCTGAAGCCCTTTGTATCCAACAGGTTTCAGGCTTTTTACATGCTGCAACTGTCAAAGACAGGAGTGTATTGTCAAAAATATTTTGCTATACAGTCAATATATTTAACCTAAATCCCCATTAAAGTCTTTATTGTTTTCGCAATTCCATGTAGGTGCTCTACCTCAAGCTTATTTGATGCTGTAAACAGGCTCGCATCCTTGGATCTGCTGCTGCATTGTATTTCAATGCCTTCCAAACCAAAATGATACTTTGCGTTTACAGGATAAAGCTGCCGTTCTATCTGTGATGCCAAACTCAAAAAATTCATTAGCTCCTTTGATTTCTGCGGCTCCTTTTTCCAATTTTCTAGAAGCCAAGAGTACAAAGCAGGATGGAAATTAGCCATAACTCCACAATAGCCTTCTACTCCTAGAGGAAGTGTTTCAAGCAAGGTTGCAGCATTTGCATTATAAAGTTTTAGCTGCGTGCCCTTTATAAGTTCCATCTTTTTTCTAATATTATCTACATCACAACTTGTATCCTTAATAAAATAAAATCTACCTGTTTGTAGACAATATTTTATAATTTCAGGTGAAACAAGTCTTTTGTAAGGATATGGGCATTCATAAAATCCCAATGGCATTTCTTTTGGAATCTCACTCATTATTCTTTCAAGATTTTTTATAAATACTGAATCAGGTTCATTTTCCTTTGCTAATCTGTTGGTTATTAGTATTACAGCATCCACACCTGTTTTCGCGATCTTATTTAGCTCTATAACCTGATCTTCAATGCTATCAGATATATGCCCTGAAGCAATTACAGGAACTCTTCCATTAGCTTTATTTTTTACAAAACTTGCAAGTTCTACCCTCTCCTCCAACGTTAGATAAAACATCTCACTGGACTGACATACTGCAAATAATCCTTGGACTTGATTTTTAATATACCACTCGATCATTTTTTCTAAAGTATCATAATCAATGCTTCCGTCCACTTTATAAGGTGTTATCATAGTTGGCCATACGCCACCTGGAAATTTATTATTCATAGTTTATGCTCCTATCTGTCATAGTTAACGCTAGTTTATTTTTATTTTAAATAATATCTTTCTAACATTATTATCAGTTCCACTAATGTATCTACTATCATTTCTTAACCTCAAACTTTATATTCCAAAAAGCAATGCTTTTTCTGTCAAAGGTATATGTGATTAATAATTCATTATCCTTTGTAATAATGGCAGGATAGGAATATTCACCCTTACCCTCATCAAGTATAAAGTCTTCTCCCCAGGTAATCCCATTGTCACGTGATATGCTTAGTATTATCGGTGTTCTTTCTCCCCAATTGATCCCGATAGGATTGTATACAAGTACCAAGGTACCATTTTTGAGCTTAGCAACATCTATACCGCTATTGTTGTTTGGCAGCGTTGTAGCATATGCAGCACTCCACGTCAAGCCGCCATCTAGCGAATCACTTCTATATATTTTCCCCTCAGTGCTTCTCATCATCATATGCACAACATTTGGCTCTGACTCCCAAAGTGTTGGCTGAATAATTCCTCTACCGTTGAACGATTGTTCCGATACTGCAATATTGCTTTTGATGGTCTGAATGTTTTGATAATCAAGATTTTCTATAAATATTTCATTACTCTTCATCCAGGTTTTGCTTTTATCATCAAAAATATCTACCATACATTTCCACATACCTTTTTCAGTAGATGTTGGGGCTAAAAGGTTTCCATTTGAGATCTTTATTACTTTGTTTCGGGCAGGACCTCTACCACCACTGGTATCACCGCTTACGAGTTCTGTGGGTTCACTCCAAGTTATAGCATTATCTTCAGATATAATTACTTTTGTGATCCACTGGCTAATGTTTCGTCCCACCTTATAAAACAGCATAACATTACCATTATCTAAGGTATATAGAACCGGATTCCAATTAGGTTGCCCTATGTCATCAGCTAGCCTGCGCGGAATACTCCAGGTGTTATTATTTCTACATGCGCCCCATATTGCCACATCATCAGCACCCTCAGCTGAACCCACAAACCAAGCGACCATAATCTTGCCATTTCTTAAAACTGTTAGCGTTGATGCGTGGCAGGACAAAAAGTACTTGTTTATATCAAACACTAATTGCCTTTTGGCTTCTGCAAACATATTTCACCTCGTATTATAAACAGAGTTCTTGGATTCAGGGGGAGTTTTTACTCCCTCTAAATCTTAGAAATCGTTGTCCAGGGTCATAGCGCCGCTTATCTCCCACTTGTAGAAGCGGGAGTATTAGCGGCGGTAGACATCGGATAAAATATTTCACTTCTAACCTAACATTTATTAGCCCTTTATACCCGAGTTTGCAATCCCTTCGACAAAGTAGCGTTGCAGCGACAGGAATACTATAACAGTTGGAATAATTGCCATACAAGCGCCAGCTAGAGATGTTCCATACTGAAATTGGGCATTTGATCCCGCACCACCCATAAACTGCGCTATGCCTACGGGTAATGTCTTTAATGCATTATCTCTGATGGTTATTAATGGCCATAGAAAATTATTCCAGTTTCCTATAAAGGTTAATATCGCAACAGTTGATAGTGCTGGTTTCGCCAGTGGTAGCATTATTTTTGCGAAAATAGTAAATTCATTGCAGCCATCTATTCGCGCAGCTTCTTCAAGTTCATTTGGTATCCCCTTAAAAAAGCTTGTCAGTATAAATACACTGGTTACATTAGCACCTGCGACCAAGATAATTGATGAATACGAGTTAAGTAAATTTATTGTTGACATCATAAAGAACAGAGGAACAATGTATGCCTGCATAGGTATCAGAAGCATTGAAACAACAAGTGTAAACCATATTTTCTTCCCTTTAAATTGCAATCTTCCAAAAGCATATGAAGCTAATGAAGAGAGTACAAGCACCAAGACGGTAGAACTTACAGTAACAATTATGCTATTTAATCCCCACTTTAAAAATGGATACTTATCTAATACCAGAATATAGTTTTCAAACGTTATATTTTTTGGTATCCATCTAGGAGGATACGATACTATATCATTCTCAGGTTTAATTGAAGATACCAAGGACCATAGCAACGGGAATAGGAATAGTGCTCCTGAGAATATTAACAGGACATAGGTAATAATTTTTTTAATTGAAGTATTCATATATTATTCACCCCTAGTCATTATCTTTAATTAATCTTGATTTAATTTGAATTAGTACTATTAATATAACAAGCACAGCTACTCCCAAGGTCGAACCATAGCCAATATCATAGTTTTGGAAGGCTGAGCCATATAAATATTGAACAATAGTCAACGTCGCTGTTCCAGGTCCTCCATTTGTCATTACAAATATCTGATCAAATATCTGAATTACATTTATCAAAGTTAGCGTAATGATCATTGAAGTAATTGGCTTTAAAAGTGGAAGCGTAATTTTCATAAATGTTTGGTACCCGGTGGCCCCATCTATTCTACTTGCCTCATATAGTTCTACAGATATATCCTGAAGTCCAGCGAGAAATAATATCATGTTATATCCCAAATAAGACCAAACTGTAACAATTGCTACCGAGAATAGTGCCCACTTATCATTCGTCAACCATTGTATTGGTCTAAGTCCTACGCCCTTTAAATAATAGTTTAAAATACCAAAATTATTATCATATAACCAGTTCCATATAATACCTACCACCGCTGGAATTAATACATATGGCATAATAGAGATTGTTCTTACTGCATGAGTTAATCTTACTTTTTGATTCATTAGCACAGCTAGTAGCAGGCTAACTATTATTAAAGGCGGAAGTGTCATGAAAAAAAATAGAAACGTGTTCTTTAATGAAATTGCAAAATAGGGGTCCTTTGTCAGTCGTACAAAATTATTGATCCCAGCGAACTTTGCGTTTCCAACGATGTTCCATTTAAAAAAACTCATAGCCAGTCCACCGACACTAGGTATCACTCTAAAAATAAAGAAAACTAGTAAATATGGTAATAAGAATAGCGCAGCAATTTTTCCCTGTGACCTTTTCATATCTTAGACACCCTTCATATATTTTTTTATAAATACAGCTACATTTTCACGCAACTGTATTTATAAACATCACTGCATACTACTTCTGTGATAATAAAGAATTCATATCTTCTATCAATTTTTTAACAACTGCTTTTGGATCCTTATCGTTTAGTACTATATCCTGTGCAGCTGTGAGTATTGGACTTGGTGCTGTACTTGAAAATATTTGTGTAGCCATTGGGTGAGCTGGAATAAATGTAACATTATCTAACTCTTTATAAAAGGCATCTCTACCTTTTAGTGTCTTAGCACTATCAAGTGCACTCTTTAGTGCTGGCAATTGTCCAGATTTAGCCCATTCAGCCGAGTTTGCTGATAACCACTTTACGAATTCCCCCGCTGCTTGTTTCTTTGCATCGTCAGCTTTTTCGTTTAATGGGAAGGTCAGTATTTCTGATGCCCCCCACATTTTTCCACTATTAAATACCTTTGGATATTGTGCAGTATCCCAGTTTAAATTTGTTGATTCCAGACCAGCTATCTGCCAGTTTCCATCAACTATCATTGCAACTTTTCCTGCTTTAAAATCATCTATAGGTGATTTTTCACCTTCTGGAACCATTTTATATTTAAATATTAAGTTCTGAAGATAGCTAAATGCATTTGCTGCCTTTTCTTCATCAAGTTTTAGTTCAGTCATATCTGCTGTAAATGTGTTTGCGTCCTGTTGATTCAACAATCCATAGAACTGATAGAATACATGGTGGTTCATTGCAAAACCAAGACCATATTGAACAATATTATTCTCATCAAAACCAGCCTCATTTGGATGCTTTCCATTTTTATCAAGAGTGAGCTTTTGTCCTACTGATATAAGTTCTTCTCCTGTTGTAGGAGCAGCAGTAATGCCCTGCTTTGAAAATAAATCTTTGTTATAAAATAATGCATGCATGTTAACATCAAGAGGCACTCCGTACTGAATGTCCTTGTAACTAGCAGCCTTCCAAGCCTTTTCTAGGTAGTCAGCTTCATTCAATTTAAGGTCAGCTACTGCCTTTTCATCAAGAACCCCCATATCTGCAAACTGTCCAATTTCAAATGTATGAGAAGCCATTACATCAGGTGGGCTACCAGCTTTAAAATCTGTTAAGAATTTTGCAAACATTGGAGTCCATTGTAATGATGTAAATTCAACTTGAATCTTAAATTGTTCCCCATTAAATTTGTCTACTAGTGCCTTCATTTTATCAAGGTCAGGACCTGTCCAGCCACCATAATATGTTATCTTGATTGGACCAGTTTGATTTTCAGTTGATGACGCTGCTGACGACTCTGTTGATGGTGATATCGTTTGTGTACTTTCAGTTGTCGTTGGAGCTTTGGTGCCGCACCCAGCAAGCGTTGTCAAAACCATAATACTACAGATTATCAGGGCTAAAAACTTTCTAAATATCATGTTTATTCCCTCCAAATAAATATATTTTACATTCTTAAAGAAACTTCAAGTGTTTTTGTGAAAAAAAATAAATGCGGTTTATTCGCATTTATTTTTTCCCTCAATTATATATTTATACTATTGTATTAAATTTTTCACTTCTAAGCTGATACTTGTAAGAAGATATGCATATTCATTTTTTTTTGATCATTAAATCTTAAAGACGGCCCTGATATACTAAAGGCTCCAACAATTTCTCCTCTAATATTTTTAATAGGAACAGCTACACACTTGATACCATACTCATGTTCCATATCATCTATAGCATAGCCTCTTTCTCTTATTAACCTCAGCTCTTTCTGTAATGAGACTATATCTGTAATAGTATTTGCTGTATACTTTTCAAATCCATCTGCCGCTACTTGATCCAAAATTTCTTGAGGTAGATATGCTAGTATCGCTTTACCCACTCCCGTGCAATACATTGGCGCCTTAACTCCTACGATAGGTCTACCTGGAGTTATTCCAGTTGGGTACTTTGCATTTAAATACACAACCTCACTATCCGAAGGTACTGCAAGATAAACGCTTTCATTTACAAAAATACTTACTCGTTCCAAATATGGTTGCATAATATTTCTTAGATCATCCGAGGTGCAAAGGTTATAGTTTAATTGAAGAATTTTCAATCCTAGTCTATACTTGTTGTTTTGTAAACTTTTCCGTAGTATACCGCACTTTTTAAATGTAAAATAATCTAATGATTTATTATAATTGCAGAATTTCCTACTGTCAATATTTAAAACCAGTATAAAACTTTAGGCATTATGATCGCTTAGTGATAATGTCTCACTATTCCATTTTTGATTATGTCCCAAATGTATTATTTTATTATAAGAAATATTAATCTGATGATAGCTGGCTATAAGTCAAAAGGTAAGGAATATTTTATTCATGGTAATAGGGGTCGTAAACCGATACATACAATTTTTAAAGATTAGATTTAGTTTATTTTTATTTTGCATAATTTACATAATGTGGTAATAAAAAGCAGGGTTTATTGAATACAATGCTCATTTGTTTCGCTATTGCAAGGTAGCTTGAACTCCGGAGGGCTTTGTCTTAATTCACCACACAGAAGTATTGTTAGATGAAATAATACAATCAAGCCTGAATTACAGACGGTGAAAGCTCTTTAAATCAGAATGTGCCGTACTTTATTTATCTTTGAATTTTTTATCAATAAACTTTAAATTTTTGAGTATAGAATAATTTTTCTTGGTCATTTAGATAAGTAATAAATTCTTTGGAAACTTTTTTTAAAATTAATGGGCTACATTTATCAAGTATCAATTTTATTTTATCTATATCATGAATACATGCTCTTCCTATATCAAGAGTATGGTTATCTGCAAATTTCACATTAATTACTGGATCAGTTGATTTATATACCCACTGAGTATTACAGTCAATACTTTCAATATCTGAATAATTTCTACTTACCCCTAAAAATAAAAATGATCTCGTTTTTATATCAGAATCAGTTAATACCGCATAAGAAGATATAATGGTAAATAAAGTTATGAATAAGACAAGTAAGAGGGCTGGATACAAAATCCACTTCTTATTTCCATAAATCACATAAGAGGCTTCGGCATATTTATCGTATCTTAATCTCTTTTTCAGCTTGAAATAATCACTTGAATTTACAATAGCTAAAGGTACTACATCTAAAAATATCAAAAATAACATGTAAAATAAAAGAAATTCATAATTGTCAGAAACGAAGAAGCCATCAACTCCAGATATATAGCGTTTTACTGATATATACCCAAAATGAATTTGCTTATTAAATATAAATAGTATTATTGTATAAACTATTAACAACGTTAATGAAACTCCATTATAACTTCTTCGTTTTAACATTCAAATAGATCTCCATAAAGTAATATAAGTTTTTACTTTGTATCGATAAAAGTAATATATTTCTTGGCTAACGATTTTAATAAATTTTTTCCATAAATAAATCTCTATATTCTGAAGGCTTGTATATTTGAGGCATTTCAATATCAAGTTCCAGAAAATGCTTATCTCCAGTTATAAGTACATCAACATTGTACTCAATAGCTGAATTTAAAATAGGTTGGTCTTTTACATCCCTCATCTGTATTTCACCAAACCTTGGAGCAGGGACAAGTTCATAGCGCAGCTTTGCAAATAATTTATCCAACACCTGTATTTTTAATGGGAAACGCCTTTTTGCTACATCATAGCTTTCACTGATGATATAGTCACAAAGAATCAATTCATGATTTTCACAGACTTCATTCAGCACCATGTCTGGCAAAGAACCCTCTTTCAAAATTGCTGAAATAATTACATTCGTATCCACCATCACTCGCACAGCTATTCTCCTTTTGAGTAACGGATATCCATTACATCTTGTAATATATTTTCTTGCGAAATATTAACATCACTCAAAGCAATTTGGGCTTCCCTGATTGCAATTTTAGAGGAGTTCTGCAGGATAATATCTCCATTTGCGTTTTCAAGGAATATGATTTTATCCCCTTCTTTGATATTTAATTTACGTCGTATTTCAATGGGAACCGTTATCTGTCCATTAGATGATACCCTTGCAAGATTCATAATGTACACCTCAATTCTTTAGATTCCAATTTTTCTTTAGTTCTAGTATATCCTATTTATGTAAAACTGACAATACCTCTAGAATTGTATATTTGATTGAGATATTATCGGTTTTATTTCTATCCAGAATGTTTCTCATGTAGTGGGTAAGTAAACCCGAGGAATTTCACCCCGAGTTTCTCTCAGAACCGGACTTGAAAGTCTCCCTTCATCCGGCTCCCATTATCAAGTCGCAGGTCTAAGACCCATTTTCCAATGGACAAATAAATCAGGTTGTGTAGAAGCGCATCTTTTAAGCCACTTCCACGCACTTGCTTCACTTCTCACTTTCTTATATTTATATCTTGCCCATACTACTAATGCAAGATTTACTTTTGCAAGGTTATGTTTCATTTCACTTTTGTTATAGCAGCCAAAGTAGTTTGCCCAACCACACATAACAGGATTTATATCAAGAGCTAGCTGTTCTAAACTCTTAAATGTAGTTCTCCTCCTGATATCCCGAATACGCTCATTGAATGAATTGCAGGCTTTCTTGCTGACTGCTGGGCTAAATGATGCAAAATACTTTCCATTTTTGCTCCTTGCAAATCTGGTTCTGTAGGTATATCCAAGAAAATCAAAGGATGTATGCTCATGCTCTCCAGTTCGGTTTGAGTCCTTACAGTATACTATTCTGGTCTTCTCTGGATGTAATTCCAGTTTACATTCTATCATTCGCCTTTTCAACTGCTCTAGCACCTGATTTGCTTCTTCCTCTGTCTTACAGTGGATTACTCCATCATCCGCGTATCTTGCCCATGGATTACAAGGGTTCTCTTTTTTCATCCATTTATCAAAGGCATAATGCATGAATAAATTTGCCAAAACTGGGCTAATTACACCCCCTTGCGGGGTTCCAGATGTTCTTTCTACCAATCCTACTTCAGGCATTAGAAACGGAACTTTTAACCAACGCTTTATGTACAGAATTACCCATTCGTTGTCTGTATGCTTTCTTACTACTTTCATAAGAAATTCATGGTCTATATTGTCAAAAAGTCCTATGATGTCAAATTCTATCAACCAATCATATTTCCAGCATCGTTCTCTTGTCACACCAACTGCATCAATAGCAGACTTATTCGGACGGTATCCATAGGAGTCCTCAAAGAATACTGGTTCAACCAGTGGTTCAATATTCCTCAATGCTACCATCTGTCCTATTCTGTCTGCTACTGTGGGTATACCAAGCAGGCGTTTTCCTCCGCTTTTCTTAGGTATTTCTACACCCTTTACTGGCATCGGAAAATAACTACCTGAAGACATTCTGTTCCATAGCTTGTACAGATTATTTTTCAAATCTGCATCAAATTCTTTAATTGCAATCCCGTCAACTCCCGCTGCACCTTTGTTTGCTTTCACCATTTTGTATGCTGCCATAACTTGCTGTCGTGAAATCTCGTACGGTTTCCTTTTGTCCATTAGTTCCTCCCATTATTGGTTGACCAATCTCAAAAGTTCAGATAACAAAATCCCTTCGCTCTATTTCCATTACAGAAACATCATCACTACTACGGATCCTTCCGCCCCTATGTCTTGCATTGGTACTTTCATCCTTGTGTTTATGCACTTGGGTTTTTCCCTTGTCATCAAGACCGTAGGTTCTCCTGTTCCTTGTAAAAGCCTATGTCATGCTCCTGTGAACTCTATGCCGACTGCCACCCGGACAGTAATTAGGTTTCCTCCGAGTTTATCCCAACTGTTTGTTTGCCATTTGGTTTTGACAGTAATATACATTCTTACGACACCTAACTTTCATTCACTTTCGTTCAGCTTCATGACACATACTTGACTGATATATCAGCCTTTTCCTATCACGCTCAATACCATCGCTTTTGACGACAGCACCTGTAGGTAGTTTGAAATCTGCACCTAAATACCGATTTCGAGGGGCCCTCCCTCATCTCTTACAAAGCATGGTTGTGATTGCAAACGCTCTCATATCCCTTCAGGACACACTAACAAAGAAATGTTTTAGCCGCTATAGTAGTAAGATGCAATATTTCATGTGTTGCTCATTATGGACAATACAAGTGTTTTCTTCAATTATTTGTTTTTCTTTTTATTATAATAACTTTCTATAATATGAAAATGGCTTAAAACCATTGCTATTTGTTGTTTTAACATTTCATCATCTGTTTTTATTAATATATTAATTATACATTGAAAAGAGTGTAATTCCTACATTTTCATATGAGAATTGCACCCTTTTCATGATGGATTATTAAGAGGGTCCATTTTACAATGCCCTCGAACCAGTCCTCTCTTTTTTCAATTCTTTTAATCATGACCTATCCAGTAAACTGTTTGAATTAGAGGAATTTATTTCTTATTTGTAGCGTTTATAGTTGCATTAACTTATTTATCACAATACACAACTTAGCAAAATATTCGATAATAAAACCACCTATTGTATTACTTGGTTGCCACCGGTATCAACAGTTGCTCACCTACATATAGCGAATTGATGTTGGTAAGCTTGTTTAAATTAACGATATCAGTAATTGACACCTTATACTTAACAGCAATTTTACTTAATGTATCCCCTGATATTACAGTATACTTAATAGGTGTAGCACTTGGGTATGAGTATGGTAGTACTAATGATTTTGATATATAGCCGGTAAGAGTAGTAGTCTCTGGCGCTTTATAATAATTTATTATAAACCAATTGCCACTTTCACCAATTATACTTAATGAACTTCCTGCTAGCCCATCTTGTACAGAGATAGATGGTGTTTGTTTTCCTAAAACTGCTATCATTTTTGCCGCATAACCCCCGCTTTTTGAGCAGGGGCAGCAATAATATTAAGATAGCTCTCCTTGAATCACGAATTTAACCATATGGTCATCAATAATGCACAACTGAATAGCATTGCCAACCATGAAGGCTGGGAGTGCTATTTAAAATGCATGTCAATGTGTTCTGCTTGTATGACACTACCGCTTCGTATACCTACGCCTGAAACTGGAATTGGTACAACTATCTAATTATAACTGCTAACTACTTAAAAATTCACAAATCTAGTGTTATTAAAACTCTAGGTATTTCATTTAACAAAATACTTTTGTGCCATTATACCTGAACAAATAAATGGTGTCCTTGATCTGATGTAACATAAAAAATACAGATTCCTAGAGTCAAAGCCAAGCTCTGTTAACCATATACTAATATAGAATAATAGAGCGAGAGGCAGATGTATTTGCATCTCACTCCATTATATGTTCTTAAGCCAATGGGAATTACAACTCAAGAAGCGATTCATAATTTGTGCGGCATATCAAAACAAGCTGCATCGTTCGTTTGTATCAATTTAGAAGAATGGCAACCCTCTAATTATATTAGTGAAATACTGTTAACAAAAATGTTCACTGGAGAGATACTGCTAGATTTTATACCAGAAATAGGCACCCCCAGAAGCCAACCATTAACTCTGTAGTTTTACTTAAGGCCTTCCACCTTGACAAGCTGTACATTTTCTTTGAAAAAAATCAGAACCATTACTTTTGTATTTTTTACTGCAGTATTGACATTCTAGAACATAGAAATACTGCACATGGTCAGTCCCACTCTCATATGTATACCCAAGGTTTTTTTGATTATTTCTTTAAGGTATAATATATTTATATATCCTCTCGTCGTTTAAATGGTTATCATGGAGTATAAATCAATATTATCTTTATCAATCAAAGATTTAACTAATTTATCGATTAAACAATCATTACTTTTGCTCTCGTACTCACTTGCTATTAACTTACTCAGTATATTTTCGAAAGAGTACCAATCATCAATAGAAATAAAACTTTATATTTGCCCCTTAAAAGTTGTTAAGCATAGTAATAGTACACCAAGTGCACTAATGAATTTTGAGTGTATGATTTCGAATATAAGTTAGTTATTAATTTACGACTTGTTTCTTTCATAGTTTCAAAAAGCGAACCGCATTTCTATTCAAGATCTTCAATCTCTGATCTCAGCCATCAAAGCCAGTTTTCAAAGTCCATGAGGGCCATACACCCCATAATAGATAGGATGCCCAGTCTTTACACTTATTTCGTTTGCCAAAAATCAAGATCTGACACATGGTCATCTTTTCTGTAAGAGTAATTTGAGAAGTATATTTTATAATTTTCTTCACATATTTCTGCTTATTCTATATTAGTATATTTTACCTATATAAAATTATTTTTTAATACACCAATAGCCTCAAAGTATTAACTAAATCAGCTATTACTTTGAGGCTATCTGAAAGCTTTTGTTGAAGTGGGAATAATAGTGGTGGTAGACAACAGATATTATTAAGCGCTGACTTAATTAAGTCATTATTCCCCGGAATTTAAACGTTTATAATAAGTTTGGATACCGAGCTGGAACCAATTAGGTTCACCATAAAGCTTTGTTGCCTTAAATATTTCATGTACTATACTGCTGATTGGAATACTTGCGCCAACGTCATGGGCGATCTCCAACAGATAACCTAAATCTTTATAATGAAGAACTAAATGCCCTCCACCCTCATATTTCTCAGTGTAAAGTGCCTCAGGAATATTGAATTCAAGAAATTCGCCCAACAATTTGGGATCCAATTGACATTTTTTAGACATCTCAACAGCCTCGCAATTGACCGCTAATTGATTCGCAAGAATCGCTTGATTAATCATTTTTAGGTACTGACCACATCCACTGGGACCTACATGACGGTATTTATAACTAAGGCATTTAAGTATTTCTTCACCTTTAGCAAAATTCTCATCACTTCCACCTACCATGAGAATTTGTCCAGCAGCCCCACGCCAGGTCAACGGAGAATCAATGAATCCAGCTTTTTTTTCACTACAAAGCTTATCATATTTAATTGCAGTAGACGGACGACATGTGCTTGTGTCAATAATTAACTGCCCCTCTTTAATAGAAGCTAAGATTCCATCCTTACAATCCATAATATTCTCTACAACCTCACTATTAGGCAGAGAAAGTATAATAATATCCGAGTTCAAAACAATATCAGTCAGTGACTTTGCAGCAACAGCCCCCATTTTAACAATGCAATCTTGTTTTTCTTTATTCACATCCAGTACTGTTAGTGGATATTTTGCGTCCATCAATTTTCCCGAATAGTACGAACCAATATTTCCAAGACCAATTAAACCAATTCTTTTCATAATTATTACCATCCTTTGTTTTCTATTTTAGTTATAATTACTGTCTATGACCCATTAATAAGGATTTCATGTGATGCTTTTTTAAAAAGTTTCATATTTATTGAAAAGATTAAATGGTACTTTCAAATCGCCTATTAAATTTGATTTGTCTGAGATTGCCAACTCTACGGAGATGTATCCGCTATATCCAATATCAAGGATAGATTCAATAAAAGCATTATTGTCTGTAACACCTTCTCCAAATCTTACAAACTCTTCAACACCAAATTTGATTGTTTCCTTTACATGGATATGATTAATTTTGTTAGGAAAATGTTTCACGACATCGGAAAGCTTGATATTTGCAGCTTCAAAATGTCCGGTATCAACACACAAGCCAAGGTTAGGCGATGGAACTGAATTGAAAACTTTATCATAATCCTCCAAAGTTTCAAGATTATTATTTGCATGATTTTCTAAGCAAATCAAAACTCCTTTTTCCTCTGCGAATGGAATGATGTCTTTGAGTGTGGCAATAACAGCATCCAAGCCACCTAATTGTCCTCTGTGAAAAGCCGTTGCCACTACCCTACGGCAACCTAATTCGCAAGCAGCTTCAATCATGCGAATCTTATGTGCCGTATCTCTTGTTCTGTCTCCTATATCTTTCCCTGAAAACCCGCATCCGTAAACTGAAATTGGTGTAATTCCCACTTCTGCAGAGGTCTGCTTTAACCGCCTAATATTAGATGGAGTAAGATCTCCCGGATGCCAGCAGTTAAACTCTATAAACTTATAGCCCACCTTTGGCATAACTTGAAATGATCTGAAAAATTTGTTGTCGTCAAACCCATCACACGATACTGTAGAACATGCAAGTCCAATCATATAATTTTGACCCTCCTTTTTATGAATTTAAAACTACTTATTTAACGCCGGTATTAAAGTACATGCTGGATCTGATCTCAGTGACGCTTCAGGACCAGCAAACTGATAAACTGCAATAAACTTAAGTTCTGTCTGACCAACATTCAATGTTGAGTGGAAAACATCAGCTGGAATAAAGACTAACTCGCCTGCCCCAATCTCTTTCTGAACTTTTTTATTTTCTAATTCAATGGTTTGAAGTGCTTTACCCTTCAATATGTATAGAACTTCCTCACAGTTGTTATGGTTATGTCTGTCATGACCCATACCTGGACTCAATGTTACTAATCCCGTTGCCATGTTCTTAGTACCTGTAATTCTTGGTTCAGACATCCATTGAAGAATTCCCCAAGGAAACACTTGTGTCTCAATATCATCCAATGAAACAAAATTTTTACATTCGCACATAACTAAACTCTCCTTAATATTATTATTCTCCCATGTAACTTTACAACTTTAGAACTTTAAAACCTTAAAACTCTTGACTTGATTGGTAATTGCCACTTCAGTTGGAAGACGTTCCATACTGGAGGCCCCAAAGAATCCTACAACATTATGTGTATTGCTGAGAATATACTGAGCATCTTCAGGTTCTGAAACAGGGCCTCCATGGCATATAACCAAAATGTCAGGGTTAATTTCTTTTGCTGCATTACAAATTTCCTGGATTAAGGTGACACATTCATTAAGAGTTTTGGATGTATGAGCGCCAATTGAGCCCTTCGTTGTGAGTCCCATATGTGCTACCAACACATCAGCACCCGCTTTTGTCATAGCAATAGCTTCTTCTACATTGAAAACGTAGGGGGTAGTCAACAAATCAAGTTCATGAGCCTTACGGATCATTTCTACTTCTAGGTCGTAACCCATTCCAGTCTCTTCAAGATTTTGTCTGAAAACACCATCAATCAAGCCAACCGTTGGAAAATTTTGAACACCTGTAAACCCCATATCCTTTAGCTGTTTCAAAAACAGGTCCATATCTCTATACGGATCTGTACCACAAACACCCGCAAGTACTGAAGTATCTTTTACAATTGTTAAAACTTCTTTTGCCATATCAACTACGATTTCATTTGCATCTCCGTAGCACATCAATCCAGCAAGTGAACCACGACCATTCATTCTGAATCTTCCAGAGTTGTAAATAATTATCATATCAACACCACCAGCCTCTGCGCACTTTGCTGATAGCCCGGTTCCCGCTCCAGAACCAATAATGGGATTACCGTTAGCAACCTGTTCCTTCAGCCTTTTCAAGGCTTCTTTTCTTGTGATTTTCATAACATACTCCTCCTTAATATTTTTGATGATGGGACTTTATGAGTTCATCTAATTTTTTGGCCATGGCTAACGAAAACTCCTGGTCATTAATATGAGCATCCATTTCCACAATTTTCACTACATTTATATCGCAGTTTTCCCTAATCGAGTTGAATAAAGCTGCATCCTCATCCTTCCCGTAAAACGGCATTCCTTGCGCATCAATCATAGATACACCTTTTAATGGAAGATATAATACACAAGTAGCTTTACTTCTTGAAAGTTTTTTTCCTATAATTTCACCCAACTTCGCATTTTCCTCAGAGGTTGTACGCATTAAAGTAACTGTCGAATTATGTTTGTAAAAATTTCTTCCTTCAAATTTTTTGGGAACTGTATCATATGCTCCAAAGTTAACCATATCCAAAGCACCTACTGAAACAACTTGAGGAATACCTTTGTCGGCCGCCGCATCAAGCCTCTCAGGTCCAGCATTTAAGACTCCCCCTACCAACTCATCGCACCACTCAGTTGTTGTTACGTCCAATACTCCATCAACCATACCTGCATTTATCAATGCCTCCATAGATCTTCCACCACTTCCTGTCGCGTGAAAAACCAGTACTTCATATCCTATTGATTCAAGATAATCTTTTGCAATTGTTACACAAGGTGTGGTTACCCCAAACATCGTCGCAACAATAATAGGTTTACTAGCACCTAAATCATGTTTTTCTCCTTTTACCATTCCTACAACTGCATTTGCAGCATTGGATAGAATTGTGGCTGAAATTCTATTAATGCCTGAAATATCAACAACAGAATTCATCATAATAATATCGCTTTCACCAACATAGGGTCGGGTATTACCTGAAGCAACAGTTGAAACCATAAACTTTGGAAAACCTATAGGTAGCATTCTCATTGCATTTGTTCCAATTGTAGTTCCAGCAGTTCCACCTAAACTGATAATTGCATCAATTTCTCCATCTGCATACAGCTTTGATACCACTTTTGCAGCTCCTACAGTCATAACGTCAATTGCTGTTCCTCTATCATTCTTTGCAACAAGAGTGCTAATCGGTATTCCTCCTGCAGCTGCAACCTCATCACGCGACACATCAGAAGTAAAATATGGGAGTCCCACCACACCTACATCAATAGTTAAAACCTCTGCTCCTGCCTTTTTTATACATCCTATTAAGAAATCAAACTCTTTACCCTTTGTATCAAATGTCCCAATTACTGCTACTTTTCTACCCAAAACAATTCACCCCTTCTTATTTTTCTCATATTTAGATTGTCCGTCCATATTATTTATGCCTTGATTCCAGAAGTCGCAACTCCCTCAACCAAAAGTTTTTGAAACATAATAAAAAAGATAGTAACTGGTAACAAGGAAAGACTGGACATGGCAAACAATTGACCAAATGAAGACTGACCCGTTGAATCTAAAAATAATTTAAGCCCTAATGATACTGTATATTTTTTAGGCTCACTAATATAGAGAAGCTGACTAAAGAAATCATTATATGTCCATATACATGTAAATATCGCTGTAGTCACCAATGCAGGCGTGCATAAAGGTATTATAATCTTGTAATAAATATCGAATTTGTTACATCCATCAATAGTTGCAGCTTCATCAAGCTGTGACGGCAAGCCACGAATGAATTGAACTATCAAAAAAATGAAAAAGGCATCTGTAGCAAAAAACTTTGGAATAATCAATGGTAAATATGAATTTGTCCAGCCGAGATTATAAAATATTGTGTACTGAGGAATTAGAACTGCATGAACTGGTAACATCATAGTCGCCAACATTAAAGAAAATAAAATGTTTTTCAATGGAAACTTGAATCTTGCGAAAGCATATGCGGTCATTGAACATGTAATCATGTTTCCTATAATAACCAATAAAACAATTAAAAATGTGTTCAAGTAATATGTTGAAAAACTAATTCTTCCAGCTCCCGACCATCCATCGATATAGTTATCCAGTGTAAACTGCTTTGGCCAGATTCCAAGATCCTTAAATATCATCAATTCTGGCTTAAATGAGCTACTAACCATCCAAACTAAGGGATAAAACATTATTAAAGCGCCTAGAATAACCGGCAAATATACAAGCAAGAATTTTTTCATCAAACTATTTTCTTTCATTTATATACCCCCCTAGTCTTCATAAAATACCCAGTTTTTCGCTGTTAAAAATATTAAACCTGTAATAAGTGCCGTAACAATTAATAACATCCATGCCATTGCTGAGGCATAGCCCATTTGCAAACGGGAAAAGCCTTGTGTATACAGATACAAGGTATAGAACAAAATGGAATCCAGTGGCTTTCCTTCAGGCCCGCCAATAATATATGCCGGAGTAAATACCTGAAATGACTGTATCGTTTGCATAACAAGGTTAAACAAGATTACAGGAGAAATCATTGGTAAGGTTATTCTGAAAAACTTACTCACCCCTTTAGCTCCATCAATATCCGCAGCTTCATAAAGAGCTATTGGTACTTGTTTTAGACCCGCCAAAAATATAATCATCGATGATCCGAATTGCCATACCATCAAAGCAATAAGAACTCCTAACGTATAATCAGGATGCGCAATCCAACTTGTTGTGCTTCTAATACCAATCAAACCTAATAAGTGATTGACTACTCCTGATTGTCCAAAAACCTGCCTCCACAAAATAGCAACCGCAACACTTCCTCCAAGTAGTGAAGGAACATAATAAACAGCTCTGAAAAACACCAACCCTCTCATACCTTTATTCAGAATCATAGCAAGCAACAATGCAAACGCAAGTTTAAGTGGAACGCCTACAGCTACATAAATTGCGGTAACTTTTATTGATTTAATATACCTTGCATCCCTTGTAAACATTTCTATGTAATTAGTCATCCCAATCCATTCAGGTTTCTTAAACAATCCGAAATCTGTAAATGAATAATATAATGAGACTAAAATAGGTATTAAAGTAAATATTAATATTCCAAAAATCCATGGCAATAAAAAGGCATATGATGTTCCATATCTTTTAAAAAAAGTTTTTATCATCTTTATAGATTACCTCCATCGGCACATATAAATTAGGGTTTTAAGAATCAATGGAATTTGTGGGGGTTGCAATGCTAAAGATAAAACTCCTCTAGCATTGCAACCCATTTGTTCGCTCAATAACTATTTTTTTGATTGAGCTGCAAGCAATTCCTTCTTCGCATCAACTATAAAATCAGCAGATGCTTGTTTAATACTCTTTTTGCCAAATCCAATTGCATCAGTAGCTGCAGAAAATGCTGTTGTAATCGCATTGTAAGCAGTAGGGCGATATGTCATTGCTGGCGCTGTTTTCATTATTTTATCGGAAATCTCAATGACCTTTTTCACTTCAGGTCCTACTTGAGATATCAGTGCTTCTGTCACTTTTGATGAACCTAAAACACCGTGTTCAAAATTATAAACTTTATTTGCCTCAATATCATTCGCCCACCAGTTAATAAGGGTTGCTGCTGCTTTTGGGTTTTTAGTGGTTGTAGGCATAGCCAAAAATACTCCATTAAATGCTTCCCCATAAACGCTTTTCCCAGTAGGAAGTGCCGGACAGCGCAATATATCTAAAGTGTCATCTGGCATAACCGCTTGAAATTGTGGTAATTGATTGGAATTCGTTAAAATCATCATTGCAGTTTTTTGTACCAGCATAGAATCAGCAACTGGTTTTGCGCCTTCTTCAGCAGCTATATTCTTTGGAGGTATAGTTCCTTCTTTTCTAAGATTATCCCACCAGGTCATATATTCCTCTGCATCTGTAGCATCAAATCCCAAAGAATCCTCTTGCATATTGCTGATTGTTTTTCCCTTTTCGAGAAGATAGACAACGAAAAAATCGAAGATTCCAGAAGCATCAAACATTGCATATTGATTTTTTGATAATTTACTCTGGACTTGCTTAGTGAAATCACTCATCTGACTCCAACTCATATCTTCTGTTGGAATGGTAATACCTAATTTTTCAATAGAGGTTCTATTGATGATTAAGCTAGAAACTGTCATTCCAATATTGAGCATGACAAAAGTATTATTATAAGTTCCCATATCCAATACCTTTTTATCCCAGCCACTTAAATCAATTGTTTTATCATCTACATAAGGTTTCAAATCCGCCATTATCCCTTTTGAAGCATACTTCCCATATTCGAATGGCGTCATTAGAAAGACATCCGGTCCATTCCCACTTGCTGTCTGTATGTTTAATTTATCCCAGTATTCTCCAAATGGGCTATATGTGCTCTGAACTTTAATGTTCGGATTTTTCACCTCGAACATTCTCATAAGTCCTTCAAACTTTTTGTTACGATTTACATCACCCCACCATTGAATACTAATCTCTACCGGAGCTTGATTTGTTATACTTGTTGAACTTTCTGAACTTGTTGTACTTGGTACATTCGACTCGCTGCTTTTTGTTGCACATGCTGCTAAACTAAACACAAAAGCCAGCACCAATGCAAGAGATAGAACCTTTTTCCCCATCATTTTGTTTCCTCCTTTTAAATTTATAACCTCTCGAAAGTTTCAAATTTTTCCGAGAGCTATGTTTTAAGATATGAGTTTTTTCTCAAATCTCTAGCATTTCTAAAAATACTGTATATCGTCATTTTTCTAGTATAATTGCTATTTTCTAATCTCCTGATAAATGGCAATAAATATATGAGGTTATCAGATAACCTGTTCCAAAAAAAACTAATTTGCTAATTAGTTTTCAATATTGTTCTTAATATATCAACTTTCAGTTTAGTTTTTAAGATAAATTTCACCATACACTTCAAAACTTTTATCCAAAACCTTCTTCAATGCCTTTCTATCCTTTCTACACAATGCATCAAAAATCTTTTTATGATTATCCGAAGTGTTTTTGACATCAGTCATAGAACTTCGTTCAGTGATATGCATATGTAGCGTCGCTTCGAATAAATCAATCAAAACTTCACCTGTACGTATAATATATGGATTATGTGTACTCTTTAAAATTGCTCTGTGAAAATTGGCATCTCTTTTTGCCCCAATCTCTAAACTTTCATCCACTTCTTGTGAGTATGATTTCAATTCTTTTTTAATACAAGCTTTATCTTCTTCTGTCATTGTATCCATCGCCAAAAATGTGTATGCCGACTCATACATGATTCTAAAATTTAACAAATCTTGGTTTGAACTCTGTTGGAGTATCCATTGGAAAATTAATGGATTTAAGCTATCCTCCTTGGGTTCACTGCAAATGAAGGTGCCATATCCTTGTTTAGATTCAATCACACCTACAGCATCTAACATCTTAATTGCTTCTCTAATACTAGATTTTCCAACCCCAAATTGCGCTGCCATTTCTTTTTCTGATGGCAACCTGCTACCAGGAATTAAATTTTTGTAAAGGAGTAATTCCTTAATGGTATTTAAAATCGTTTTCACTACGGTTGTTTGCTTTACCTTTTCACCACTAAATAAATTTTGATCCATTCTGATCTTCCTAACATTATGTAATATAATACATTCATAGAACTGGTTATCTGATAACCTTGTGATATAAATATAGTTTATAAACTTATAAAAGTCAATAGTATTCACTAAAAAAATCCTAATGCATTATAATCATTATTTAATCTTTAAAAACTCTTCGTAATCTATCCATAATTATATATTATTTTATTATGAGCTTTTCCAATGTTATTCAAAGCAAACCACCATTGCGGTAATATGGCAATTAGTATTCAACTTTTATCCCTTTGCAAATCAATAACAGGAGTTGAGAGAGACAGGGTTCTGACCTACAAAAAACAGGTGAAAAAGTACTATCTATCCAGTATGTGTTATTACATTGATCCTTCCCTAGTCTCCTACAGCAGCCTTTCTATATTCTCCAGGTGTTTTTCCTGTATTCCGTTTAAAAATTTGAGTGAAGAACTTAAGATCCATGTAACCTACTTCATTACCGATATCAATGATCTTTTTATCAGTCTTCTGTAGTAGCTTACAGGCCTCTTCAATCCTGATTTTCTGAGTATATTCAAATACGGTCATCCCTGTACTTTCTTTGAAAAGTTTGCAAAAGTAATTCTTACTTAAGAAAGCCATAAGTGATAAATCTTCAAGTTTGAGATTTTGAGAATAGTTATTTTTCATATAATTTATAGCCTTATCAATTATCTGGTTTCGCATAGTTTCTACATGATCTTTGGGATGACTGAGTTGGTGGTGTAACCTAAAAATTTTAATCAAAAGTTCAATTAAGTAAGCCCTCAATAGCTCAAGGTAACCTGGCTCCATAAGTTTATATTCATGGTGCATTTTTTCATAGATATCACAAATGTTTTTACTATCTTGTTCAAGCAGATTTATATCTGTTGGATTCTCTATTTCTTCTGGGAAAAGTGATTTAAAGATTAAATGATGCGTAATGTTTGAAAAATCTTTACAGTTCACAAGGGAGTAATCTAAAAAATCAGGTTGAAATATACAATTATAAATCACCAGATCTACTTTAGGGTTACCAGGCAAAGACCTAAATTCGTGAGGTACGTCATAATTTATAATAAATAAATTACCTTTAGAAACCGTATACTCCTTACCTCTTATACGGTGTATGCCATGTCCTGCAGCTACATAAGCTATTTCAATGAAACTATGGGCATGAAGATGTGGCTCTATCTCTTCGAGAGCCTTATTAATATAAATGGTTTCACCTTCTCGGAAAAACTTTTCACCCGTAGCATAATAAGATAAATGATATTCCATGAATATACCCCCTTAACTATATTAATATACTACCATGAAAAAGAAAACAAAAAAGTATAAAATGTAACAATACGATTGGAGGATGAGAAGATGAAAGAGTTAATGGATACACTAAAAAACCCTTCTAAGGAATATCGAGCTATGCCATTCTGGTCATGGAACGACAAACTGGATTCTGAAATGTTGAAATGGCAAATAAGTGAAATGGATAAGGCGGGATTGGGAGGCTATTTCATGCATGCCCGCGGAGGACTTCAAACAGAATATCTTAGTGATGAATGGATGAAGTGTACAAAGGTAGGTATAGAGGAAGGTGAAAAGCTTGGTATGAACTCTTGGTTTTACGATGAAAATGGATGGCCAAGTGGTTTTGCAGGTGGTATTATAACTTCAATGGGTGACCGATATCACGTAAGATGGCTTGAGATAGAAGAAACTATTGTGGAAAGTATCATTTTTGATGAGCAAATACTGGGTATTTACAGTTTTGATTTATTTACTAATAAAATTTTCAAAATTAGCCAGTTAGAATTAGAGAAATATATTGATAAAAAAATCTATGTTATCAGACATAAATCCAATCCTTATTACATTGATATATTAAACTCCGAAGTAATCAAGTCGTTTATTGATGTTACGCATGAAAAGTATTATGAAGTGTTCAAGGAAGATTTTGAGAAAGGGCTGCTAGGATTCTTCACGGATGAGCCACAGTATTCAAGGGGAGAGATTCCATGGTCATATATTTTGACAGAAGAATTCAAGAAAAGATTTGGATATGATCTTTTAGACAGCCTGCCCGCATTATTCGTACAGTGTGAAGGGTATGAAAAGATACGCTATGACTTTTGGACGACTGTCAGTAGTCTATATGTGACTTCTTTCGGCAAACAGATTTTTGATTGGTGTGAAGCGCATCATTGCAGGACAACCGGACATGCAATGATGGAAGATAGTATGTATGATCAGATGTGTGCAACTGCAGGTGGAATGCCCTTCTATCAGTATCTGCATATTCCAGGCATGGATTGGCTGGGAAGGAAAATAAGCAGCCCTGTAATCCCCAAACAGGTAAGTTCAGTTGCAAACCAATTGGATAAAAAGTTTGTTCTTTCAGAAACCTTTGCGCTTTGTGGGTGGAATGTAAACTTCGAAGAATTAAAATGGATTGCTGAGTGGCAATATGTAAATGGTGTAAGCCTTATGTGTCAGCATCTAGAAGGGTATTCCTTAAGAGGACTTAGAAAAAGGGATTATCCACCTTCATTATTCTATCAACAATCGTGGTGGGAAGAATACAAGCTATATAATGATTATTTCGCACGACTTGGAGTTCTCTTGACTTCGGGTAAAAATGTAGTGGAGGTTCTACTTATTCATCCTATGAAGAGTGGATGGATAGCTTATGATCATAGCAACAATGAAACCTTAGTAAAATTGGATAAAGACTTTGTTAATGCTACCGAAACCTTATCTGGACTGCACATTGACCATCATTACGGAGATGAAAGTCTAATTAAAGAACATGGCAAGGTAAATGGAGATAAATTTATCATTGGAAATTGTAGTTATAGTATTGTTGTCATGCCTTCAATGATGACAATAGACAAGGTAACCCTCGAACTAATAAATAAATTTATGGCTAATGGCGGAAAAGTAATAAGTTATGGTGATTTTCCAAGGCTTTGTGAGGGCATTCACAATGGCATGGTAGATTCATTAAAAGATAGGGTTTTGCAGGTTAGTGGAAAAGCTTCTTTATATAATTCACTTCGTCAGATAAATTTACCTCAAATAAGCATTTGTGCTGGCAACGGTGAAATAGATTCTATTCATTACATGCAAAGAGATCTAGGAGAAGCGCAGTTATTTTTTGTTGTAAACCATGACCAAGAGCAAACCTTTAACAGTGAGATAGCTTTAAAAGGCAAGGGAAGAGTTAGGAAATTCGTATACGAGACTGCTGAATTTGAAGAGTTGGAATATAGAGTAGATGGCGATTTTACAAAGCTAAATCTAAAGTTTTTACCTATGCAGTCCCATGTCTTACTGCTCGACTTTGATGGTGAAACAAAAATAAAAGCTAAAACATGTAAGGAAAAGATAATTAGCATTAAGAACGAATGGACAATAGGGGAAATGGACTTAAATTCGCTTACTTTAGATTATTGTAGCTATAGTATTGACAACGGAGAATGGATTGGACCGATTCATACCATAAAGCTTATGGATTTGCTGCTAGAACTGAGACGTGCATGTGATATATCTTTAAAGTTTAATTTCAAAGTAAATATGGACTTGGAAAAAAACAAGGAGTTTTTTATTGCTGTAGAAATGGCAAATGAATTTGAGATTTCTATTAATGGAAATTTAGTTCCGTACACGGATAAAGGTTGGTGGAAGGACATTTCATTTAAAAAGCTTGATATAAAAAAATATGTCGCTATGGGAGAAAATGAAATCGTCTTAAAACGTAAATTCTACCAATCGCAGAAGGTCTATGATGTATTGTTTGGTGAAAATGTATTGGAAACGGAGAAAAACAAACTAACCTTTGATGTAGAATTGGAAAGTATATACGTTGTGGGAGATTTTGGAGTAATCAGTGAATCCCCGTATTCCTATGGTGAAAGAAAAGCCGTATTTACCGATGGACCGTTTAGTATATCCGACAAACCTACCATGATTCAAGGTCAGAACTTGATCGAGCAAGGCTTATGTTTCTTTTCAGGAATTGTAAAATTAAATCAAAGCGTCAATATTAAAAAGGACGATAACACAAGGCTTTTACTGGATATTGGAAAACCGGAGTCTGTTATTAGCAAAGTGTTTGTAAACGGTACTGTTGTTAAAGTCTTGCCGTGGGCACCTTACACTGTGGACATAACAGATTATGTCAATGAAGGAGATAACAATATTTCAATTGCATTATTTTCAAGCAACCGAAACTTGTTGGGACCACATCATCATATTTCTGGAGAATCCTATTCAGTAGGTCCGGCGACATTCACTGATAAACCAGGTTGGACTGAGTTTGGTGGGACTTGTGATTTTTGGAGAGATAAGTACTGTTTTGTGAGATTTGGGTTATAGGTGTGTGTTGCATGAAAAATCCCCTATACCATAAATAAAATACACTGCACATGCGCACAATATAGAATGCTTTGTGCCGTGTGCAGTATATATGAGCAAAATATTGTGCGCCTTTTAACTATAAGATGGCTTTCCTACAATATTCCTCCAAAAGGCTAAGATAAATCTTGTAATTTTCAAATGATACTCCAGGTGGAGTTTAATGATCACAGGGAGTAATGAAATCCACCGCTTTTCATCACTTTGAGAGTTCTTGGAACCCAGCAAAAGCCCTCTAAAGTTATCCAAATAACTAAATCGCCCTCATCATGTAAAGCTTTTAAAGTTAGAAGCTTTGTTTTCAGTTTTTCAACTACATCTTTAGAGTATACTCAGAAAGTTAGAATTGATGAGGTCTGCAAGCTCCTTACAAAATCAGACCTTAAGGTTATTGATATAGCTTTACAGGACTTACACCCGGGCAGTACAGAAAAGAAAAGTGATTTAAATTAAACATGATAATTTTTTTTGTAGTTGCAAGAATATTCTACAAAATGCCTTCCATGGCAAGGTCACTTACACTATTAACTATATGTAAAATTAAGAGCAATTAATTGAGCAAAAAGGGAAAAAATAAACTACCACAAATATAAAATATATTCAGTTTCCATAATATTTGTGAAAGCCCAATTTATTTAAAATAAGGGAGAAATTCCTGTTAACATAACCTTTCTCCATAATTAATATTCCCCTGTTTACCATTAATTTGAAATTCAAATTATTCTTAAACCCTTTTAAATCTAACTAATATTTTAGTCACCAGATAACCTAATTGCTGATTTCCACTAATAAATTAGTGATATGCCTCAACGTCTGCATATTTTATGACAACACTATAGAAATCACTAATTTTAATACCTAAAAGTCTAAAATATTTAATATTGAGAAGTTATATACTTTTAAGTCAATAACTATTGACTATTTAGAATAAATTGGTATAATAATATTCAAGAGGTGCAATTATGGAAAAACTCATACCAAGACCGTATTATTTGAATAAACTCATAGAATTCAAAGACAAGGATATTGTAAAAATCGTCACAGGCATCCGCCGTTGCGGCAAATCAACCTTGCTTGATTTGTTTGTGGATCACCTGTTGTCGACAGGAGTAAATAAAAAGAATATTCTGCATATGAATTTAGAGTCACTGAAATTTAGCGACATTTTGGACTATAAAAGCTTTTATGACTATGTAAGCAAAAAGATAGTTCAAGAAGAACATAACTACCTAATTTTTGATGAGCTGCAATCCGTCAACTATTGGGAAAAAGCAATCGAGTCTTTCCGCCTTGATTTTGATGTAGATATATATATTACTGGCTCTAATTCCTATTTGCTGTCATCTGAATATTCTACGCTTATGTCCGGCAGATATGTTGAGATTCGTATGTTGCCGTTGTCCTTTAAGGAATTTCTCAGTTTTTATTATTTTGATGAATCAACTACGATTGAGGATAAATTCCAGAAATATCTTCAAATCGGCGGTATGCCTATATTACGGCAGTTTGATTTTAATCTACCAAGAATTAACGAAACCTTGGAGGGCATTTATTCCACCGTTATAATTCGAGATATTTTGGAGCGAAATAAAGCTACCGACCAGCTGCTACTAAAAAAGATCACGCTGTTTTTAGCAGACAATATTGGCAGCATCAATTCGCCCAACAGAATAGGCAACTTTCTATCTTCCGAAGGAAGCATTGACAAAGGAAAAAACAATATTGCTACCAAAACGGTAGATAAATATATAGATATGCTTTGCAGTGCATTTATCTTTTATTCTGTGGGAAGATATGACATCAAGGGCAAACAGCTTTTGAAAACGCTCTCTAAGAATTATATTATCGACATAGGCTTCAGAAATATGTTACTTGGCTATCGTGATGCCGACCGTGGTCATATTCTTGAAAATATCGTTTATCTTGAACTATTGCGTAGAGATTATAGAGTTTCAATAGGCAAAGTTGGTGATTGCGAGGTAGACTTTGTCGCTGAAAAGCCGAATGAAAAGTCGTATATACAGGTTACAGAAACAATGGCAGGAGAAGAAACACGCATACGTGAGCTACGTCCGCTAAAGCTGATACCAGACAACTATGAAAAAATAGTGCTGTCAATGGATAAGGATTATATTAAATCATATGATGGCATCAAGTCAATGAATATTATTGATTTTTTATTGAATGAATAAAAGGCACCACCACCAAAGTTATTCATATGTCCAAAATAGACAATGCATGCTATCATTCAAGAAAATGTAAACTTCCACAAATATAAATTTTCAGTTTACATAATATCTGCAAATAAATCTTATGTAAACTGAAAATTCGAGATGCGGGCTATAAAAGTGTTGTACATATACCGTCTTGTATTATCAAGTCATATATACGTCTATATTAATGTAATTTTTGTTATTTTTATTGACTTATGTAGGGCAATTTCATATACTGTTGGTGAGGTGATGGCATGAAAAGAAAAATTACAGATAAACTTATTGAATGGAAAAACCATAAAAATAGAAAACCACTTATCCTGCACGGAGCAAGACAGGTTGGGAAAACATATATTATCAACGAATTTGGTAAAGAATATTACAGCGACATAATATATGTAAACTTTGAAATAAATTCGCGAATTGCATCAGATTTCAATGATGATATTTCACCGAAGTTTATTATTAATCGACTTGAAATGTTTTTCGGCAAGAAAATTGAGTCATCTAGTACTTTGATAATTTTTGATGAAATTCAAGTGTGTGAACGTGCGCTTACTTCTCTAAAGTATTTTTGTGAGGTGGCACCAGAATATCATATTATCGCTGCTGGGAGCCTGCTGGGAGTTGCAATAAATAGAGAAAAATATTCTTTTCCTGTTGGTAAAGTAGAAATGCTAACTCTTTTTCCAATGGACTTTGAGGAATTTCTTTGGGCAAATAGCAAAAAAATTCTTGCAGATGAAATAAGGAAAAACTTTATAGCCAATGAAACACTTGATGGTTTTATTCATGAGCATGCTCTTGAACTATATAAATCATATCTTGTTATCGGTGGTATGCCTGATGTTGTAAAAGCTTATATTACTGAAAATCGAATGATAGAGGCTATTAATATTCAAAGGCTTATCCTAAATACCTATATTGCTGATATGGCAAAATACACATCTCATACAGAAGCAACAAAGGTAATGGCTTGTTATGATAGCATCCCAGCACAGCTTGAAAAAGATAATAAAAAATTTCAATATAAAGTTGTCAGAAAAGGCGGCAAAGCATCACTTTTCGGAGCTTCTCTTGATTGGCTTTCTGCAGCTGGAATTATAAAAATTTGTGAAAAAATAGAACACGGATATATGCCCCCAGAGATTTATAAAAGTCTATTTAGCTTCAAGGTATATATGAGCGACGTTGGACTTCTAACTCAAAAATCTGGAATCGTGCCACACGATATTTTAAGCGAGTCAAATAATCGATTTATTGGAGCCATAACTGAAAATTATGTTGCTAATGCCCTTGCTGCAAATGCATTTAAGCTTTATTACTGGGAGTCAAACTCTCAAGCTGAGGTTGATTTTGTTATACAAAATTACAATTTAGTAATCCCTATTGAGGTCAAATCTGATATTCACATTAAATCTCGTAGTCTTTCAGTTTATATTCAAAAGTATTCTCCCGAATACTCCATTCGAATTTCAGCTAAAAACTTTGGTTTTGCTAATGGAATTAAGTCTGTTCCACTTTATGCTGTATTTTGTATTGAGCAGAATAAATAGTTAACATACAAAACCAGTATAAACTCTAGGCTCATACTGGTTTTTCAAAATAATAATTTAATAAAGCGTAATTTCAAACCTGTCAAATGGAATAGCCTCACCAAAATGGTCGCTATTAAAGCTAGTTTTTCTATACAACCCGAACTCCTTTGAATTCTTCTTCAGCCATATTGGTACCTCAATATCAAGCTCTTTACAAACTAATATGAGGCATTCCTCTAATTGACCTCTAAAGTCGCCAGAAGAATCTTGCGGCTCTGAGTATGCTTCCTTTATCAATTTTCCTTGCTTAATTAATCTTCCATAAAGCTTCAATTGAGTGTTCCCCTTTAATAATAAAATATTTCTATTACTACTATTATACAAGAATCTCAAAAAAATGCATCCAGATAATTCAAATTTGATTTTTATTTAGTCTTTATGAGTTTGTGCTCCATTGAATCCACCAACGCTCTCCAGCTAGCTTCTATTATATCTGAAGATACTCCTACAGTAGTCCATACATCTTCTCCATCGGTGGTCTCAATTAGAACTCTAACCTTTGAAGCAGTTGCAGAATTTGAATCTAGCACTCTAACCTTGTAGTCAGTTAACTTCATCTCGGCTATTTGAGGATAAAATCTTTCCAGTGCCTTTCGGAGCGCCTTATCCAGAGCGTTTACAGGTCCATCGCCTTCAGCTGCTGTTATTTCGGTCTGATCTCCGACTAAAATCTTTATCATTGCAGCGGAATTAACGCTGTTAACAGATGGTTCATTTACAATAACCTTGAACTCCTTGAGTTCAAAGAACGACTTATACTTGCCTAGCATTTTGCGAATTACCAGTTCAAAGGAGCTCTCTGCACCCTCGTACTGATAGCCCTCATATTCTAGCTCCTTTAAGCGCTCAATTATTTTCTTAGTTTCTGGTGAGTCCTTTGTTATAGAACTATCCACCATATTGATCAAACTCATTACAGCGCTTCTTCCTGCCACCTCCGACATAAGAATATTCCTCTGGTTCCCAACCACCTCAGGGTCAATCATCTCATAGGCAGAAGTATTCTTGTTGACTGCGTCTGAATGCATACCAGCTTTGTGGGCAAATGCACAGTTTCCAACAAAAGGCGCTCTCTCATCATGGATAATATTGGCTACTTCACTTACAAATCTTGCTGTTGAAGTAAGCTTCGCCATGTTTTCCTCTGGAATACATTCATACCCCATTCTGAGCTGTAAATTTGGTATTATTGTGCAGAGATTTGCATTGCCACACCTTTCACCAAATCCATTTACTGTTCCTTGTATCTGAATAGCACCTGCTTCAACAGCCGTAATCGAGCCCGCAACGGCCATTCCATTGTCATTGTGGCAATGAATGCCTATCGAGCAGCCAACCTCATTTAGAACCAGCTTTGTGATCTTTGCTATATGAGAAGGCAGGCTCGCACCCTTTGTATCACATAGGCAAATGGTGTCCGCACCGGCCTCATAAGCTGTTTTTAGTGTAGTCATTGCATATTCTGGATTCGCATCGTAGCCATCAAAAAAGTGCTCGGCATCATACACAATTGCCTTTCCATTTTCCTTAAAAAACTTTATTGTGTCATGTATCATTTTGAGGTTTTCATCCAAAGTAGTCTTCAATATATCAGTCACCTGAAAATCCCATGCCTTACCAAACACTGCAACACAGTCAGTGCCTGCTCTAAGCAACGACTGCACATTTGCATCGTCCTCAACCTTTATATTTGCTCGTCTAGTTGCTCCGAAAGCAATTATCTTTGAAGTGGTAAGCTTTAGCTTAAAAACTCTTTCAAAGAACTCCAAGTCCTTTGGGTTTGAGCCAGGATTTCCTGCCTCTATATAATCAATACCTAATTTGTCAAGCCTATCTACTATTTTCAGTTTATCCTCAACAGTAAATGAAATTCCTAATGCTTGAGCACCATCTCTCAAGGTCGAATCATACATGATTATCTTATTTGGCATAAGTTATCTCCTCTACTACAATCCTTAAAATACTAGTACAAATGCAGCAATTGAATACACAACACTTACCAACGTCCCAATTAAATAGTATTCTGCAAACTTTTTATCTTTTGAAATTGCATCATATCTAGCAATTGATTTAGCTGCTAGTATAAATCCCAGAGCAGAATACTGATTCACACTTATAAAAATTACTATTAAAATTCGTTCTAGACATCCTATTATTGCCCCTGCTCTTTTGTTTTTTTCTTCAATACCATCATTATCTACATCATCTGGTTTAAAGCTCAAGAATAGTAATCTGAAAATTATGTTTGCTGGTTTCATAATCAAAAGAATTAGCAAAATCCACCTTGTTGTAGATATTGGATCTAATGATATTATTCCCAAAATATTAGTCCATACCGGAAACAACGTTACGTCTATACTAATGCTATTAAATAGTAACACTATCAGAAATATTGATAGCATATGTAGCAGTTGATCCACTAAAAATATAGTTCCTGGCTTGCTAGTTACTCTATCAAAGAATCTAAATTTATTAATTGCAAATTTAAGAGAATCAATGAGAGAATGAGCTAGTACAGCTAATAAAATGCAAAGCAGCAGCTTAATGTTGATCCTTATAAATGCTAGCGAGCATGCAAATGGTATCGCATATCGGACAGCATGCATACAAATAGCCTTATAGTTTATTAATCTATTTTTAGCGATTTCATCTGTTTGGAAATAAAAATCCGCTAAAACATGTAGAGTAATTAAAATTGTGACAAGCGTTAATTCCATCTATTTAACCTCCATGAGCCGAAATGGCGACCACAAAATTTAATGAAATTGATATCCTTGAAACGCTGTTTTCAAGTTAACCCCATTCTTTTAATAATACCTCTTCCAATATCCTCTTTGTATGCAAATAGCTATAATACCCAGAGCTTTTAAGTCCTCTTTGAACCGTTGATTGAACTATTCCAAGCTTTTGCGCTACTTCCCTCTGATTATTGCCGCTTATAATATCTTCAAATATAAGCCTAGTCTGTTTCGGAGTCCATTTATCTTGAATAAACGACCATAAGCAAAATGTATTATTAATTAACTCTACAATAGTTCCCTTTTCATCGCTGCAAAGCTTTATGGTTACTTTATCGCTCATTCTGCTCTTTTCACTTTTTTTAATTTCATTTATCATTTTTCTTGCACAATAGTAAGCGGGACCATCAGCACTAATAGCCATCTCCTTATTAATTTTTGTAGATATCTCACCAAATCCAATGCCGAATCTTATTTCTGTGGGATACATTTTTATTTTAATTTTTTCAATGATATTTATTAAGGGTTTGGTTGAATTCAATAAGCCTTGAAATTCATCACCTAATGTTATTATGAAATTTGCTGCTATACAATTATCATATTCGCGGTTTATTTCTTTTAAAATTTCTTCTAATTGTTCTTGGATTTGAAAACGGTTTTTTGTTTTCTTTGAATTTCTTATATCACCAATAATTGCATAGAACATATCTTCACCTTCCTTATTTATACAGTATCATACCCTATGCCCAAAGTCAACGCTTTGATGCATTTATTTATGCATCAAAGCGATTAATGCACGTGTAAATGCATCATTGTACTTAATGCATATATAGGTGCATCAAATATTTCACTACTGCAAACACTTTTACGGCAGATGACTTTATACGTTTACTTTAAAAAAGCAACCCCTATAAGGAGCTGCTTTTATTTCAAGCGGCCCCTATTGGCTAATTATACTACTTTCACCTATTTCACTTATAGACCTGTTAATAGCATTTAGATATGCCTTCACACTTGCTTCTATAATATCAGTGCTTACGCCCTTACCCATATATATATTGTCATTACTTGATATTTTTACAGTTACTTCACCAAGAGCATCCTTACCTTCTGTAACAGCCTCAATATGATAATAAACCAGCTCTACATTCACACCTGTAGCGCGCTCAATTGCATTAAATGCAGCATCAACCGGACCATCTCCCGTTGCAGCTTCTGTAATAATTTTATCATCCCTCTTAATGCTTACAGTTGATGTAGAAATCATTTTGTTTCCACTATTAATCTGGAAGCTCTCAATCACGAATATTTCAGGTACAGCTATATTCTCATCTACCAATGCCTCAATATCCCTATCAGTAACAACCTTCTTTTTGTCAGCTAAATCCTTGAATTTCTCAAAAGCACTCTTTATCTCTTCTGGAGATAACATGTAACCCATTTCCTTTAGTCTTTCTTCAAAGGCATGGTGGCCGGATAGCTTGCCTAGAACCATTCTGTTCTTGCCAACACCAACAGATTCCGGTGTCATTATCTCGTAGGTTGTCTTTTCCGAAAGAACACCGTGCTGATGTATTCCAGACTCGTGAGCAAATGCATTTGCACCAACAATAGCCTTGTTTGGTTGAACACTCACACCCGTCAAGCTTGAAACCAATTTACTTGCTCTGTATATCTGTGTGGTATCTATCTTGTGGGTAATATCATAATAATCTTTCCTAGTATTTAGACCCATTATTATTTCTTCAACCGCAGCATTACCAGCCCTCTCACCAATGCCGTTAATAGTACACTCAACCTGCACCGCTCCATTTTCAACAGCTGCAAGTGAATTTGCAACAGCCAAACCAAGGTCATTATGGCAGTGAACGCTGATTTCAGCCTTATCTATGTTTGGAACATTATTACGTATGTTTTTTATTAGTCTGCCAAATTCTACAGGTGTTGAATAACCCACCGTGTCAGGGATATTTACAACTGTAGCACCAGCTGAAATAACAGCTTCTATTACTCTCATTAGGAAGTCTTCACGAGTTCTGCTTGCATCCTCAGCAGAAAATTCCACATCGGAGCAGTAGCTTTTTGCACGCTTTACCATTGCAACTGCCCTCTCCAAGACTTCCTCTTCAGTCATTTTTAGCTTATACTTCATATGAATATCTGAAGTGGCAATAAAAGTATGAATTCTTGGACTTTCAGCGTACATTACAGCTTCCCAGGCTCTATCAATGTCTTTTTCTGTTGCACGGCATAGGCTTGCTATCGATACACCTTTTATGTTCTTTGAAAGTGTCATTATTGATTCAAAATCACCTGGAGAAGCAATAGCAAAACCTCCCTCGATAACATCTACACCTAGTCTTACGAGTTGCTTTGCAATTTCCATTTTCTCTTGTAGGTTTAGATTTACACCAGGTGTCTGCTCTCCATCTCTGAGCGTAGTATCAAATATCTTAATTCTTCTTGTCATTCAAATACCCCCCCTTACATTTCAACATTGAAAATTGCCTAAATAAAACATGCTATTTCTTAAGCCAGCTCATCATCTTTCTGAGTTCTGCGCCAACTGCTTCTACCTGGTGCTCAGATTCATTTCTTCTCATTGATAGGAAGTTTGCTCTTCCGCCTGCAGCGTTTTCCATTATCCAGTTTGAAGCAAATTTTCCGTCTTGAATTTCCTTAAGTACCTGTTTCATCTCTTTCCTAGTTTCATCTGTGATTATTCTCTTACCTGTTACATAATCACCATATTCAGCTGTATCACTGATAGAGTATCTCATTTCAGCAAAACCGCCTTGGTTAATAAGGTCTACTATTAGCTTCATCTCATGAACACATTCAAAGTAAGCGATCTCTGGTTGGTAGCCTGCGTTTACAAGCGTCTCAAAGCCTGCCTTCATTAGCTCAGTAACACCACCGCAAAGAACAGCCTGCTCACCAAATAGGTCAGTTTCTGTTTCTTCTCTGAAGGTTGTTTCAAGTATTCCAGCTCTTCCAGCTCCTATTCCAGACGCATAAGCAAATGCAAATTCCTTTGCCTTACCTGATGCATCTTGATCAACAGCAAATACGGCTGGAACTCCTCTTCCTTCTTTGTACTGACTTCTAACTGTGTGACCAGGACCCTTTGGTGCAACCATGATTACGTCAACACCTGCTGGTGGAACTATCAAGTTGTAAATGATGTTAAAGCCATGAGCAAACATCAGTATATTTCCAGCTTCCAAGTTAGCAGCAATGCTCTCATCGTACATAGCTTTTTGAGTCTGGTCAGGTGTCAATATCATAATTATATCAGCCATCTTTGCAGCCACTGCTGTATCATAAACCTTTAAACCATCTGCTTCTACTTGCTTTCTTCTTGTAGAGTTTGGTGTTAAACCAACAATTACATTGACACCACTATCTCTCAAATTCTGAGCATGAGCGTGGCCTTGGCTTCCATATCCAATAACCGCAACTGTCTTGCCCTCAAGTAATTTTAAATTGCAATCGCTATCATAATACATTTTTGCCATTTTAATTTGCCTCCTAGATTTTAAATTACAATTTCTCAAGAAATTGCATTATGTTTTATATTTTGAACCTCTCCTGCCGTAAACAGCAGTCAAGAAATTTCACTACTCTTCGGTGCTTCCAGCCTTGATATATTTGTTCCCTCTTTCAATAGCTATGGTGCCAGTTCTAACTATTTCCTTTATGCCAAACTGCTTTAGCATCTCCTCTAGCGCGGCTACCTTCTCTGTTCCCCCTGATATTTCAACGGTCAGCGCATTCTTGGAAACATCCACTATCTTTGCTCTAAATATCTCCACTATCTGTACGATTTCTGACCTAGTTGCTGCTGTAGCATTTACTTTTATCAGAGCAAGCTCACGGCTTACAGAATCAGTGGGTATCAAGGCCCTTATCTTTATGACATCAATTAACTTGTTTAGTTGCTTGCTCACCTGCTCAACGGTATATTCATCCCCATCTACAACTATCGTCATTCTTGAAACCTCGAGGTTTTCAGTTACTCCAACTGCTAGGCTATCAATATTAAAGCCTCTTCTGCTAAACAAACCTGCCACTCGTGATAATACTCCTGAGCGATTCTCAACTAATACTGAAAGAGTATGTTTTGCCATTTTTTTATCCTCCCCTTCTTGTATAAATCAATCATATTTCTACCAAATATATTTATATTTCTCGTATCTTCCATCCGTATAACCCTATTAATTTGTAGGTTCCTCAGGATCAACAACACATTCAAGAACATATGTCTTATCATCTTCTAAAAATCTGTCCAATGCCGCCTCTATTTGTGTATCCTTTGTTATTTTTTCTGCTTTAAAGCCATAAGCCTCAGCAAGTTTCACAAAGTCTGGACTATCTAGAAAAACCTGAGAGTATCTTCCGTTGTGTCTATTCTTCTGTAACTCGCGTACCATGCCCAATCTTGAATTGTTAAAAATAAGTATTTTAACGCCTATTCCAGTTTGCATGAGAGTACCTAATTCCGGCATAGACATCTGGAAGCTACCATCTCCGCATACTACTACAACTGTGCTTTCAGGTTTTCCCAGCTTTGCACCTATTGCAGCAGGCAATCCATAACCCATAGTACCAAGCCCACCAGAAGTTATAAACGCCCCCGGCTTTCTTGCTATAAAATTATTTGCCGCCCATATCTGATTCTGTCCAACCTCAGTTGCCATTATTGCTTCTTCATCTAGCCTCTTTGACAGCATACTGATAAGTATCCTTGGATTAACAGTATCACTATTGCTATCATCAATCTCTACTTTTTTGCCGCTGAGCTCCTGTACCCTACAAATCCACTCGGAAGTATCAGCTGCTTGAATAGTATTATACAAGTCCTCAAGTATTAGCTTTGCATCTCCAACTACAGGAATGGCGGTGCTTACATTTTTTCCAATCTCTGCAGGGTCAATATCTATATGAATTATTTTTGCTCTCTGTGCAATTGTTTCGGCCGTACCCAAAGCACGATCTCCAACTCTAGCTCCAATAAGAATGAGTAAGTCTGTTTTATCCACTGCATAGTTTGCAGCATATACACCATGAGATCCCAACATTCCCAAATTTAGAGGATGGTCGCCCCTTATCGCACCTTTCCCCATAAGTGTTGTAACTACTGGGATACCACACTTCTCCGCAAGCCTTGTCATTATTTCAGAAGCCTTTGCAGAAATAACTCCTCCGCCTGCGCATATTACAGGTGACTTTGACTTTGATATTGCCTCTGCAATTCTCTTGATTTGTTGTGGATGCCCCTTGTAATTTGGCTTATAGCCTTTAATATCCACTGCGTTGGGATATATAAAATCAATACTTTGTGTCTGAATATCAAAGGGAACATCTATTAATACTGGTCCCGGCCTTCCTGTAGCTGCAATGTGGAAGGCTTCCTTTATAATCCTCGGCAGCTGCTTTATGTCCTTTACAAGATAATTATGTTTGCAAAACGGTGCTGTAGCTCCTGTTATATCTACTTCTTGAAAAACATCTCTTCCTATTAAGTCTAGTGATACCTGCCCTGTAATGGCAACCATAGGTATTGAATCCGAATAAGCAGTTGCTATCCCTGTAATTAGGTTTGTTGCTCCCGGGCCAGATGTTGCCACACATACACCAGTCTTGCCTGTCACGCGGGAGTATCCGCTTGCCGCATGAGCAGCACCCTGTTCGTTTCTTGTGAGAATATGCGTAATTGTCGAATCCAGTAAGGCATCATAGAAGGGACAGATTGCTGCGCCGGGATATCCGAATATTGTATTTATGCCTTCTAGTTCTAATGCTTTTACCAAAGCCTGTGCACCTGTCAATTTCATTCGAAGCCCTCCTTCTTATTCAAGTTAATTCTACCAATTTTGCTTTCACTACTATTCTTTCGTAAACAGAATTGTTGTATGCAAACACTTTAAAATCGTCAACTTTATTATTATTTTCAACTTGATTATTACCTTTTGGGTAATAAAAATCCCTCGACTCTGCTATATGCAGGGACGAGGGAATAATTCCATCGTGGTACCACCCTAATTCAATACAGTTTGTAAAAACTGCATCCTCAGTGAGCTAATCAGACGCGCGCCTGTGCTCGAAGCTATATCGTAGCCATCGCCAATACCTACTCAAAACATTTGTGTTCTTTTGGTATCAGTCCTCCGGAACGAGTTATCCATGTACCTATCGTACCAACTTCCACCAACCGCTGGCTCTCTAAAACGATATAAAATACATCTTAATTCCATCATCGACTTATATATTAAATTCACACTACTTTAATTAGTAAACTTAACCTCTCAAGCTTAACTTGAAAAAGTTGTAAATCCCTTGGTTTAGAAATAATTATAGCATCTATTCATTATACCGTCAATATCAGGCCTTTCACGTTTTCTGACTTGTTTAGATGATGTTTTTCATGTTTTTTGATGTAAGCCCATCCTAATTGAATATTTACTTGACCCTACCGTCAAAATCATCGATCTCCTCAGGTACAAGTGGAAACTTTATGGGTTTTCCATCTCTGTTTGAGCGGTAAATCGCAGTAAATATTTCTACAGTCTTTCTACCCTCTTCCCCATCAATTAAAGGTTTTGTACCTTTGATAATCGCATTTAAGAAGTCTTCAACCTGCTTTTCAAGGAAGTATTGTGTTGAATCTATACTGTTGAAGAATTCTGTATCCTCCTGTTTCCATGTTTCAATCATTCCCTCTTCGCCTTTTACAGTCCAAAGGTCATTAACAGGCGGCTCAGTTATTTTAGACATACCAGCAATAAACATTGCACCTCCATCTGTCTGAACACCTATTGAAGCTCCATTCTTACCGTGCACATGTACCTTTCCGTATAAAGCTGGATTCTGAGAATTGCTTACAATAATATTCCCTAAGCCACCATTTTTAAATTTTATAATCGCTACAGCAGTGTCTTCAACCTCAATATAGGGATGATTAAGGTTTGACCAGTAACCAAAAAGCTCATCTATCGGCCCCATAAACCATTGAAGTAGATCAATCTGGTGTGGCGCCTGATTTACAAGCACACCTCCTCCTTCTCCCTTCCATATTCCCCTCCATGGATCACTGCTGTAATACGCCTCATCCCTCCAACCAAGCATATTCACCGTACCCAATATGGGTCTGCCGATCTTTCCATCTTCAATTGCTTGTTTTAATCTCTGGACAGGTGTATAAAATCTCCTCTGACACACAGTACCAAGTACTACTCCCCTGTCCTTCGCCGCTTTGATCATGGCATCACAATCTTCCAGGCTAGATGCAAGAGGCTTTTCCACCAGTACATGTGCCCCTGCTTTTACGGCCTTTATTACAGATTCCGCATGATTAGGGTGCGGTGTACATATGATGACAGCTTCAACGCCTGCTTCAGCAATCATTTCTTCAATATTTGAATATGCCTTCACATTATACTGTTGTGCAAATACTTTAGTCTTCTCTATATCCCTACCACACACAGCAGTAAATTCGGATTCCGGAAGATTTTTTAAGGTCTGGGCGTGTATATGTCCTACTTTCCCACATCCAATAATAGCAGTTTTAATTTTTCTCATACTCAATATCCTCCCATCTAAAACTTTATCCGATGTCTACCGCCGCTAATACTCCCGCTTCTGCAAGCGGGAGATAAGCGGCGCTATGACCCTGGACAACGATTTCTAAGATTTAGAGGGAGTAAAAACTCCCCCTGAATCCAAGAACTCTGTTTATGAACGCTTCATTATGTAATATACCACTACATGTTCAAGGTTGAAGTAACACCTTCATCAATCCAGGCTCACAATCATAGAGACGCTTGAACCATATAGCACCTTCCGAAAGTGGCACTACTTCACTTATGAAGGAATCAACATCTACCTTACCTGATGCAATCAGTTCAAGACAATCCGGATATTCCCCTGCTGATGCACAAGAGCCAAATAATGAGATTTGACGTGTAACAACTGATTGCAGTGGAAAATCAACTAATGGTTTTAAGTTTCCAACCAGAGTTAGAGAACCGCCCTTTTTTAGGGAGGAAATAGCTGTCTGCACTGTTGCCGTGATACCAACAACTTCGTACGCAATATCTGCACCACGGTTTTCTGTTAATTTGAAAACTTCAGTTGCTACATCTAGTTCATCAGACTTCAATGTAATATCTGCCCCAAATTTTTTAGCCATATCCAGTTTTTCCTTTATAATATCTACAGCAATTATTTTACCGCAGCCCGCGGCCTTCAATAGCTGTATTACAAGTAATCCAATCATTCCTGCACCGACTACAACCGCCGTTTTGTTCAGAAATAGCGGCGAACGCCTTATAGCATGAAAAGCAACCGAAAGGGGTTCAACCATAGCTGCTTGCTCAAAGGTAACTTTTTCAGGAATCAGGTATAGAATATGTTGAGGTATCGACACGTATTCGGCAAATGCACCATGGAATCTATAATCCCCACACGAAACTCCCAGTACTCTTCTGTTATCGCACAGATTAATTTCACCCCTGCGACAAAAATAACATTTCCCGCAATATACCGTCGAATCAAACGTAACCCTATCACCTACCTTATAGCCGGTTACATTTTCGCCAACCTTTTCAATGATACCAGCTGCCTCATGACCCATAATGATTGGCGGAATACGCCTTCCAGTACTTCCATCCATACCGTGTACATCACTTCCACAGATAGCACATACTTTTACTCTAACTAGAACTTCATCTTTGCCATATTCAGGCATAGGAACTTCCTCTATAGAGAACTTATTGTATTCTTTTAATACAAGAGCTTTCATAAATTTCCAACCCCCAATGTTTAAAATTTTACCTTTTATTATCTCACTTGAAACCTTGGTGAAAACCAATTCTGACAAGGTTTGCAGCTTAAAGCCTATGTCTATAATTCTACAACATCACCAGCATAACTTGTAATACCTGTAATACTTGTAATACAAGTATAGACTTATATTATACATAGTGAATATCATTGTCAATATTATTTAAAAAGAAAGTGCAAATAATAAAAATAGGGCTGCAACTTAAGTTTCATTGCAGCCCTATTTCATATTTTTTAATCATCTTAATTTTTTAATTAGAATAAAAAATTTGGACTATTCTCTGAGATAGTCTATATTAGACTTGATATTGGCTTCTATTATACGCAACATAGTGGTTTGAGCTAGCTTTACATTACCGTTCTTTAATTCCGTTAATATTTTTTGATGCTTTTTGATTGAGACTTCAAACTCATCAAAATTCACCTTGCACATTTCCGTGAAATATTTTGCAAGAGCATCGTGGCAGCTATTGATGATATCGTAAAAAAATCTATTGTGTGAGCCCTTAATAATAGTAAGATGGAATTGAAGATCTGCTTCAGCATATTTCTTATAATCTAGCCTAGAAAGTTTCATGCTTTCAAGTGCATCATTAAGCTGTTCAAAATCATCCTTGGTTCCTCTCTCGACTATTAACTCAATGGATTTGTATTCTATTGTTTGTCTAAGTTCCATTATCTCTATATACTCCTGATGACTCATATCCAAAGTTCTGGTCATATTCCTCATCATAGAAGCGCCAATATTATCAGAAAGCACATATGTTCCCTTGCCTGGCTTAGTATATACAAAGCCTTGTGCCTGTAATTTATTTATTGCACTTCGCACGCTAACCCGACTTACTTTATATAACTCACAGAGCTGATTCTCCGAGAGTAGCTTGTCCCCTTTTTTTGTTGTTCCATTAATAATTTCACTTGAAATTTTGGTGAAAACCAAATCTGACAAGGTCTTCCCTTGAAAGTCCATATCCATAATTTTGCGACCCCTATAATGTAATTCCGCATTACCTGTATTACAAGTAATATGAAATTATACTATACTTTGTGTATAATATTGTCAACGTTAAATTAATACCACCAAGGTAATGTATTCCCTTGATAAAACACTTAGGAAATCTCATGTTTATTAGGCATGCTTTATATTTTAAAAATAAGCTTTACTTCCCAACAATATCGCCAAACTCACTCTCGCTAATATTATTGGTTTCCTTAGTTAGAACACCATCATTGTAAAATCTCAAATAAGGAACCTCATAATTTCTCCAGTGATTTTCCTTAAAATTCATAAAATCATAAAAATAATCTACCTTGTTATATTCAAGTTCATATATTTCAATATCCTCATCAATTTCTATTCCATATATCCAGCTCTTCATATTCGTCCACTGTGGACACCAATCCTGAGTCATAACTATAACTACCCTGCTTTTTACGGATAATATATTGCTTTCAAACTCTCCATTTGCAATTGCATGCATAGCCTGTTCTTTTTGTATCAATTTCTTTGTTATCATAAGTACTCCATCCTTTAAAAAACGTTAATTATATAAAATTTATATGATTAATTTACCCAATCTAAGAATGGATAACCATAAATCTTTCATCTGACTTCTTTTCTCGTTCTGAGCTTTGCAAAAAATATCTTTAAAATCTCTGCACATTGTTCATGCAAAACTCCATATACAACATCAACTCTATGAATGAACTGCTGCACTCTGAACAAATCTACTACTGACCCAGCAGCTCCGGCCCTGTTATCCATTGCCCCGATATAGAGTGTTCTTATTCTTGATTGAATAATGGCACCTGCACACATAGGGCAGGGCTCAAGCGTTACATACATGTCACACCCAGCAAGTCGCCAGGTACCAAGCTTTTTGGCTGCTTTCCTTATTGCCTCAATCTCCGCATGAGAGGTTACATCGTGCTTTGCTTCTTTTTGGTTATGGCCTCTGGCAATAATTTGTCCATCTTTAACAATGATGGCTCCAACAGCAGCCTCTCCCTTGTTGTACGCAAGCTTTGCCTGACTTAATGCTTTAAGCATCAATTGTTCATTTTTGGTGTACATTGGGTTTACCTCATGAAATATAGTATGTTAATAATTGATCAACTTTAGTATATCGCTTGAAATCTAGTAATGTCATCCTTTGTTTCCTAGTTGGACTCATTCATATCTTTTCGACATTTCGGAATTAACAATAAATCTTCGATATTAAATCAAACATTTTATTCAGGAGGGCTCAACCGCTAAAAAGTGATCCCAAAGGAAGCAGCACCACTGACGACTGTTCTCCACTCCACTAACATTTGATCCAAATAATCCTGACCGGATTGAGTAATGCCATAATATTTTCGTGCTGGACCATTTGGCGACTCCATTTGTGTAATATCAGCATAACCTGTTGCATTTAACCTACGAAGTATTGTATAAATGGAACCCTCATAAACATCTGGAAATACCTGCCTAACTGATTTCATAAGTTCATAACCATAAAGCAGTTGGTCTTTAAGCTTAAAGAGAATACACATTTCAAGCACACCTTTTTTCATTTGAGCATCCATAATAATAACCCCCTACACATCTGACACAATGGTGTCACCTAGCATGTCGTGGAGAGCTTGATGCTCTTTTGTAAACAAGATTGTGAAGAAAGAAATAAGGGGAATGATCGGAATGGAATTTATCAGCGTTTTGCCTAAAAATTCCCTGCAAAAAATAGCTCCACTGCCTACCAACGCTGTGTTTGAACGTCGAACTTTTATGTGCAATAGTTTTTTACCTATCGTCTGCCCCCTAAAAATTAATGTGCAAACAAAAGAATAAAAAAGGTAGAATGCAAGACTCAAACCTGCGATGATAGAAGTTATAAGACTGGGTTGTTTGCCATTTCCCATATTATTTTCGTTAATGCCTTTTTCCACAATATCGACATTTTCACCATTTTGTTTCACTTCACTAGTTGTAACTCTGGTTACCTCAGATGCTGTACCTGTTGTAAATGCCGCAAATGATATATAAGTTGTAGCTCCAACTGCAGGACTCGGATACGTTATAAACAAAAGAAATGGAAGCGCAATAGTTCCCATTCCTATCACCAGTGACATTATTAGCGCAGGTATTACTGCAATAATCATGTCTATTAAATAAGCGCTGATGCGGCGCCCAGAATTGGTTATGCGTTTATCTTGTTGCACGGTAACTTTGCCACTATGTTCTTCTAATAAGGATTTTGCTAAAAATGCAGGTGAACCAAGCTCTTTTGATATTTCTTCGTCGTTTTTTCCATCTTCTTTACCTGAGACAAAAAAGCTTTCGTAATCAGATAAAATGTCTTTTAATTCCTCTGGTGATACTCTTGTTTCTAAGTTTTCTTTTAGCTCGCGTAGATATTCAGATTGTTTCATAGGGTTATCCTCCATTACTAATTATTAAACAGTAGCATACATTTATTATAGTATACTACTGCTTAATAATCAATAGTTAGTTTTTTTCAGACATCCCTTTATTATTTCGTGCTGTCTTTGGTCTTTCTCAACAAATATATGCATGTTAGTGCCAAATGGAAGCCTCCTATACCACAAAACAAATCTATAAATGTATAGCCCAATAGTCTTTTTTCTTTTATCTTAAACATTCGGAAACTCCAATCAAATCATTTTTACTATTTTTCCGGCAACTCTCTTTAATTATTTTAACTTTTCATCGCAAATCCAATCAGCTTATCCGCATAGTCTGCCATAAACAACGGAATGTTTAAAACATCATCATCTAACTTGAGATTATTTAGTGAAAATCGGACACGGAGTTTTATTTTATCTTCAAACTTCTCTTTGAACTTTTTAAGGCTCTTGCTTTCTATATTACCCTCTGATTTAACCTCAATGGGGATAATGTCATTTTCACGTTGAATGAGTAAGTCCACTTCATAACGGGGGTTATCCACTGACCAATAGCGCGGTGTTGCCTCAAACTGATTTTTAAGAGCTTGCAATACATAGTTTTCACTAAGTGAACCTTTAAACTCTGTGAACAGACGGTTACCTTCTCCGAATGCCGATGGTGCCAGTAATGCTAATCGACGCAGTAAACCAACATCGACCAAGTACAGTTTGAACGCCGATAGGTCGTCATAGGCGGAAATTGGTAAACATGGTGCTGTACTGCGATAGATTTTGCTAACCAAATTTGCATCAACAAGCCATTGGAGTGCATCCTCATATTCTCTTGCTCGGGCACCTTCTTTGACAACTTTATATATAAACTTTTTATTTTCTCTTGCAAGCTGTGACGGAATTGACTTCCACACCATTGATATTTTTGGAAAGTCTTTTAGGTCAGGATGCTTGGCGAAATCACGCTCGTATGCACCGATAATGTTGGAAAGCACAGTTTGCATTTGCTCCACATCACGCTCTTGTGTCCACATTTTGACTGATTCTGGCATTCCGCCTGTAACATAATACATTTTCAGTTTTTCATATAATGGATTAAAAAACGCACTAGGAATAGTTTGGATTGCACTCACCGAATTTAGATAATTCACAAGATTTTCGTCACCGTTTGCCATCAAAAATTCGGTAAATGTCATGGGGTTAATTTGCATAAAATCTACCATGCCTACTGGAAAGGATGCTGGCTTTGCAAGTGCAATTCCAAGCAATGAGCCAGCACAGGCAACATGGTATTCATTAGCGTTTTCATAGAAATATTTCAAGCTGTTGATGGCATTTTGACACTCCTGTATCTCGTCAAAAATAATCAAGGTTTCTTTCGGCTTGACCTTTTGACCACTTACAAGCATTAAGTTTTGCAGAATACGATTAATATCTTTTGTGGTCTCAAAGAATTGTTTGTATTCTTCGTGCTCTTCAAAGTTGAAATAAGCAATATTATTGTAATAACGCTTACCAAATTCCTTTAGAATCCAAGTCTTACCAACCTGACGCACGCCTTTTAATATCAATGGCTTGCGATATTTAGACTCTTTCCATATTAATAAATCGTTTAATATCAGTCGTTCCATACAGCACCTCGCTATTGCAAATCACATAATTATTAATATTTCAAGGTGAATATTCACACTTTTATACTATTATATGCTTTTTATTTTTAGAAATCAATATTGTTCACATAATTATACATATATATTGTAAAAAGTTTACAACCCAAACAATCCAAAAACATCCTTATCATCAAGCACGCGATCACTCTTCTTCGCTGAATTTTCAAGCAAGCTTTGCATTTTTTGTTCAATTGTTTTCTTTAATAATACTCCAAAATCAATATTGCGCAGCTTGAAAAACAATGTAGGGTCTTCATCGAATCTCGCGCCAATTCCATACAGCGCTGCAGTAACGTGCTTACACATATTCGCCCCATCATAGCAACTACAGCTGAATTTTATTTCCTTTGTGTTAGGGAATAGGCCTTTACCCTTTAATGTAAAAAGCTCCTCTAATTCTTTCGGGAATTTACCCTCGACAAGCTCTGCTAGGTTATCGATTTTATGATTGCATAAGCTAAGAATACTCTCCCATTTCTCCTTTGAAAGTGGTACTATTTTGATCTCAATGTTGTACGGCTTTTTCTCGCTACCCTGTACAAGAGCTTTTACAACACCTGCTTCAATCTGTAAATCAATAACAGCCCCATTTCTAACATAGCTGCGACCACGAGATATTCTATTTGAGTAGTCAGCATAGTTTTCAAGGTTTTTATTCCAAGCCTTGCCCCACCAAGTATTTGCAATGTTTTTGCCATCAATAACAATTGGTGCTAAATTCGGATTTTTCTTTTTCAGTTTTTCAATTTGCTTTTTAGCTTTCTCCTTCTTTTTTGCAACAGATACATATTCAGGATAACTATTATAAAATGACATTATTTTTCACCTGCCTGTACTAATGTAAATAATTCCATTAATTTCTTGTTGTCCAGCTCTGTTATCCAGCTTTCGCCAGAGGCTGCTATTATGTCACCTGCAAGCTTGCTTTTTTCCTCAATCATCATATCAATTTTTTCTTCAATTGTGCCAGAGGTTATAAATTTGTGCACCATAACATTTTTTTGCTGTCCTATACGAAAGGCACGGTCTGTAGCTTGATTTTCAACAGCTGGATTCCACCAGCGGTCAAAATGTATAACATGGTTTGCAGCAGTCAAATTTAGTCCAACCCCTCCAGCCTTTAACGACAGAACCATAAAAGGAACATATTCCTCACCACAAAATTCATCTACAAGCTCTGAACGCTTTTTAACAGGTGTTCCTCCATGCAAAATAAGACCTTTGCGCTTAAATATCGTTTCAAGGAAATCGGATATTGGTGTTGTCATTTCTCTAAACTGTGTAAAAACAATCACTCGCTCTCTTTTTTCATAAATGGTTTCACATATGTCTAGTAATCTCTCAAATTTTCCACTATGCTCATGATGAAATGCCGTTTGTCCCAAAAATTGGTCAGGATGATTGCATATTTGTTTAAATTTCATAATACTTGCCAAAACCAAGCCCTTGCGCTCTATGCCTTCAGCAGTTTTTAATTTGTATTCAAGTTCCTTAACAAGTCCATTATATAATACAACCTGCTTCTTCGTGAGAGTTGCGTATGCTTTCATTTCCATCTTTTCAGGAAGGTCATCAATGACTGTTTTATCGGTTTTCAATCGACGTAAAATAAATGGATTTACTACGGCACGAAGTTTTGAATAGTCTGCATTATCATCCTTTAACCTTTTAGTAAACTGTGTGAATTCCTTTGCAGTTCCAAGTAATCCGACATTTAAAAAGTCAAATAATGACCATAAGTCAGACAAGCTATTTTCAATTGGTGTACCTGTCATTGCTATTTTAGAGTTTGCATTTAACTGCTTTATCGCCTTTGTTTGCTTAGTTCCAGGGTTTTTTATAGCTTGTGCTTCATCTAATATAACTAAATCCCATTTCACGGTCTTTAGCTCCTCAAGCCGCACTGCCATTCCATAGGTGGTTATATACAAACTTGTATCATCAATATTTTGCAAATCCAGCTTTTCTTTGTTGTTGTATATCATTTTATATTTTAGCTTTGGAGCAAATTTCACTATTTCTTTTTGCCAATTGCCCATCAACGAGGCTGGAATTATTAGGAGCGTCCTACTGCTTGTGTTAACCCTAACATGATCAAGGAGTGCAATAATTTGAACGGTTTTCCCAAGTCCCATATCGTCAGCAAGACAAGCTCCAAACCCTAAATTTTTCATGTAATTTAACCAGTCAAAACCCTTTTGCTGGTAAGCACGAAGGGTTGCCTTAAAATCATCACTTATTGCAACATTGTCGATTAAAGCTGGGTTTGTAAGCTTTGAAGTAACGCTATGCAGCCACTCTCCATTAGATACCTCAAGGCTAACAGTATCTTCCTTAATGCCTAGAAGTTCAACGGCGCTTAGTTGCATACGCATAGCCTCTGCAATGGTGTATTCGCCGCTTTGTGATAGTTCTTTCGCCTTTTCATAAGCATCTAATGTGGATTGTAGCTTTTCGTGGTCAACCTCTACCCACTTGCCTTTAATAAATGATAAGCCACCAGTTTGGGCTAATAGCGCCCTAAATTCTTCCTCTGTAATTTTATCATCACCAAAAAACAGCTCTGCATCAAACTTAAGCAGTGCATCCATTCCCACTCTTGATGGCTCTTTCTCTCCAATCTTAACAGAAAGCTTTAATGAATTACTCTTTTTCTTCCACCAGTCTGGAATACGACAAAGAATACCGCATTCCTCGTAAAGTGGTATCTCTTTTAGAAATATATATGCCTCTTTACTTGTTAATTTTAGAGGACTAAACAGCTCGCCACTCTCAACAAATCCAGATATAAAATCACTTTTTTGTGCTGCCTTGCTTACCGTTGAAAGCAATTTTAGCAGCAAATCATTTTGGTCTTTATATTCAAGCAGTGCATTTTTAAGTGGTGTATGCATCGCCTTCTTATCTCCCAAATTCCCTGTACTATAGGTTGCTAAAAATGCAAAGGGATACTCATCTGACTTATTTTCTACTAAATGGAAAAAAACTCGTCCAACAACATTTATCTTTGGGTTATGCTCTAAAAGAAATTCTGCAACCGTACCTTGATAGACTCTAATTTCATTTACAAAAACCTCTGCTAGACTTTGATAAATATTTTTAATCCAATTTACATTTATAAATTCAAGCCCAACAACAAATGGAATGCTATGTAAAATATCTAGTATTTCATCATCAGTTGGCGTAACAACTGTATTCTCACGAGTAAATTCTATATCTACAGTTTTTGATAAGCTTTTTATGAATTTGGCAGATATGTTATGTAAAAAACCTATTGATATCGACAAGTTTTTTGTATAATCAATAAAACCAAAATCAAACAGCATTTTATTATGGTTATTGAGATATTTTTTATATAAGTCATTTTCAAAGCTTTTATCAGTGTCAGAAACTACCTTGCTTTGGATTATGTCAAAATCAAGTTTAAACCCATTTTCTAAAAAGCAAGCAATTAGTTCCTTGTTATCGGTACTTATTTCCATATTATCTCCTAAAGCTTCTCAAAGGTTATTGCAGCAGCTATAATGTTTGCAAATGCTAATGTATCACTTGGCATTTTAGCGCTCCTACATAACAAATATTATAGCAAAGGCCATATCAAAGCGCAATTAACATTTCTCGGTGTAATTTCATTCAATATTACAATCCCATTATCCAGCAAATAATCCTTCATTGTTTTCCAAGCCAATTCATAAGTATACTCAAAACGCAGTATAATACCTTCCTGCTCCAATTGTGAAAATTCACCTCTGTCTTTTTCCTCAAACACAGAACGCAAAAGTAAAAATGCCCTGTCAAAATTCTGGAATCTCTGTTTCCATCTTATATCATTTTGCATTTCAGTATATCTCCTTTCCACATTTTCATCCAATAACCTCGACTTAAACTTTAAATCAACTTTGTTCTTATTTTATTGTTACTTTTTAGAAATTACAAGGTAAGAAAATAATTTAAAAGATGCTTGTAATATTTTTACATATTAACTTACTCACTCAACCTAGCTTCCCTTCAACTGTTTCCTCTTGCTCATTACAAGTGCCACCGAGACAATTGCCACCGCAAAGCCCAGTTCTATGAGCATATACATGAATACTGGTGATAAATTGTCCATACTGAAATTTGATAGGTTTCCTATATCGTTATTGGCCTTTACAAACCAATATGTCGGAGTAAACTTTGCCATTGCTAGCACATTTTCACTCAAAAACTCTTGTGGTACAAAAACTCCGCTTAAAAAGCATAACCCAAGGGATAAAACATTTGAAATTCCAGACTGAGCATTCCTACTCTTTATCAATATACCCACTAGAAAGCTCATACTAAGTGCGGTTAATGTAAATACAAAGGAATTAATGCAAAAATAAATTGCATTTGTTGTAAGCATTTGCCCTCTGTATAATATAAAGCTAACACCTATCAGTAATCCCCAGCAGACTGTCGAAAAAATAATATTTCCAAGTAAGATTTGCAGGTTTATAGAGGCATTCTTTATTGGAGAACAGAGATTTCTTCTCCTTAGATTTGTATTGTTAAATACCATCATAATGGAGCTTACTCCTAGTACAATAACACTGATTAGTACATATGCTAGGTAATTGAAAAAATATTTTATATTACCAGTGTTAGCACTTTTTTCTCCCGTTCTTTTCATCTGAACCTTTGTCTCAATTTTCAAATCCTTTGCCACTTGTTTAACCAGCTCTTCTTGAGTAATATCTTTATAACTGCTTAAATAAAGCTTAACTGTGTTAAAATATTTATTGACGAGCATATCTGTATATATGCTGCTGGTAGAGCCTGATACTACAGTTTTTTCAATTTGGCTATTCTTACCTGCTATAATGCCTTTTGTAAATCCCATTGGTATTTTTGCGATATAATCTACATCTCTAAAAAACAATGCATCCTGCAATTTGTCCATTTCATTCTGTATGGGTACATATACCGAATGATTCCCCAGATACTCTTTGAAACCTTCAATAAGAATAGAATTTTCATCTTCATTAATGAAGGCAACGCGAGTTTTGGATTGGGTAAAATCATCAATGCTACTTGTCGGTGACGTAAATGAAAACATTATTGCCATTGCAAGAAAAACACCTATATATATAGATAGCTGCCCAAGCTGCTTTTTTATTATTTTAAAATATATTCTAAATACTTGCATATTTCTGCCTCCTTATTATTAAGTAAGTGACTAGGCAAAATATTACTGTAAGTCCACTCAATAAGCCAATATTTGTAAAGAATCTTGTGGGCGTGTCATAGTAGTAAAGTGCATAGAAGGCATCTGTTATTAATGCTGCCGGATTAATATAGGCTAGTATGGGTACATTTTTCTCAACAATATACTTCATATTTCCATACATCATTCCTGATAAAAAACATGCTGTCATTGTGGCTCCAATGAGAATAGCCGTTTTAACACCCTCACGTTTTTTAATAATAGCACTTACAATAGCACCAAAGGATATCCCTGTTGCACAGCCCACAAAGCAAGTCAGCAGAATATATCCTATCTGATCTCCGAAATCAACCTTCATTGCAAAAACCAAATAAGAAAGAAGAATGGAAATTTCCAGCAGCAGTACTGCAAACCCTGCACATAAGCCAGAAACAAGCACCTTAAGCTTGTGAACTGGAGCTACATTAAGTCTTGCTGCACGTTTTGAGAGATCTGCCTGAATATCCGTAATTTCTTTAAGCCCAAAGAACGATCCATACAAGCAGGCCATTGCTATAAGTGTATAAAAGTAATTAACTGCCGAATCGGGTTTTTCTTTTGTGCCTGCTTGAATGTTCTTAGTAAACTCTATCCTTTTACCAACATCTTCTAATAGCCCATTTTGTAGAGCTGTTGGATTATCTGTCACGATGCTGTTTACAGCACTTACAGTTTGATTATATTCATCCAAAACCGATTTAATAATAGTTTGGTTTAATCCAGAGTTCTTCACTACTAGGTTAATCTGTGTTTCAACCGTTATATAGCCTTCAACTTTTCCATTATCAAGCAACTTCTCTGCTTCCTCTTTTGTAGTAAGGTTTATATTAAACAGTTTATTATCTCCTTGTGATGCTTCAGTGAGAAAGTTTTTGAAGCCGACATCCTTTTGGTATGCTTCATTATTCACCACAGCGATGTCAATGCTTTTAAAAGCCTCCTGTTTAGATATGTTTATAAGAGTCATACTAAAAAGAGTTGCTAAAATCAGTGGGAAAACCAAAGTCCAAAATACTAGCTGTTTATCTCTTATGATACATTTAAGTCTGTTACTAAAAATATGCCAAAACATAATTCTCCGCCCCCTAATCCCTAAGCTCTTTGCCAGTTATTTCTAAGAAAACATCATTGAGTGTTGGTAGCTCTGAATATATCCTGCCATAGGTGATTTCATTATCCCTAAAAAAATCAAGCAACGTATTAAGATTGTTTTTGCCCTTGTCATATTTGATAACTAGATTATTTTCTGTATATTCTACACTATTAATGTTTGGTAGCTGCTTTATATTTGCAAGATAGCTGCTGCTGAGGTCAAATACTTCTACTTTTATTTTTTCGCCTAACTTAATCATTGCTTTAAGCTCATCTTTGCTGCCCATTGCAATGACCTTTCCTTTATCCATAATAACTATACGGCTGCAAAGCTGTTCTACCTCTTCCATATAATGTGATGTATAAATAACAGTTGCGCCTTCCTCATTGAGCTTTTTGATACCTGCCAAAATGTTGTTTCTGCTCTGAGGGTCAACTGCCACTGTTGGCTCATCCAAGATAATTAGCTTTGGCTTATGTGCTATTCCACACGCAATGTTCAAGCGACGTAGCAACCCTCCGCTCAGCTTCTTTGGATAAAACTTTCTAAATTCATTTAGTCCAACAAAGTCTATAGCTTCCTCTACTAATTTCTTGCGTGTTGCTTTGTCTGAAATATAGAGTCCACAGAAATAATCTATGTTTTCATAAACTGTAAGCTCTTCAAACACTGCTACGTCCTGCATAATTACACCAATATTGCGTTTTATATCATAGGCATCTGGAGCCATTGGTTTATCAAAAAGTTTTATTTCTCCTTTGTCGTAATTGAGCAAAGAAAGAATACAGTTGATAGCTGTGGTTTTTCCCGAACCATTGGGTCCTAAAAGACCAAATATTTCCCCTTCTTTAATTTCAATCGATAAGTGGTCTAGCGCCACTAGTTCACCATACCTTTTGACTAAGTTCTTAACACTTACAATCATAAATTTGCCTCCATAATTTCTTATAACTATTCACTATCTTTTGATTTTGACCTTGATTTTGATTTTGATCTTTAAATTCTGTCGGCCCAGCCGACTACCATAACTATTGTCGAGTAGGTGCACCTCGCGGTACTTCCCCCTCACAGATCCGGACGTGCCCAATTAAGGCATCCGGCTCTTCACTCCGCCATTCACATAAATCTTAGCCATATATGTTTACATAGATTTTAGGTCTTCTTATAGGGTATTTCTCAAGAAGTTCCTTAAACTTTTCTTG
>DATCID010000138.1:0-8187 GCA_036507975.1 Ruminiclostridium sp. | reverse complement strand
AATAGGCTATTATTAAACCTAATTTAAATTGATAAATTTAAGGAGTAATCCTAAAACTATTTGATAAAACCAGCTTATTACTTTTAAAAATAGCCTAAAATAATTTGAAGATTAACTCTAATTTAAAAAGAAAATCGACACTTGATGGCTATGGGTTACTACCCCTATTAGGCGTCTCGCCAACATAATTACATCGAAATTGAGAAAATCGGCGATATTTTAAGGGCGTTTCATTGTTGGGACGCCCTTATGTCATCGCTGAATGTTCCGATAATACGCTTGTATACAAAAGGGTCGGGGTATGGTCTCATCGCCTGCGACCTATCAGCCATTGTGGTTATAGCTACCTGCCTCAGCTTTGGATAGTGGTTTGCCTACTGGGTGCTTCGCAAAGAAAGCAATTGACTGTCGAATATCATCGAGAAGCAGTGTAGCTAAATCCCGACTAAAGCCGTGGCGCACGATGATACGTTGAACGACGAGGTCTGTGCGATTGGCTGGCATGGAATATGCAGGCACAAGCCACCCACGCGACCGCAACCGGTCAGCTAAATCATAAACTGTGAAGCCAACGTTAGCATTTTCTTCAAGTCTCCAGGTAACAGCTGGGATACCGCCTTCACCACCATAAATAATCGTAAAAATATCCATCTGGTCAATGGCTTTGGCAAGAAAACGGGCGGTGTCATAGCATTCCTGCTGTACTTTCCGATATCCTTCCCTGCCTAATCGTAAAAAGGTGTAATATTGGCTGATGATTTGGCCACCTGGTCGGGAAAAATTAAGAGCAAAGGTCGGCATATTCCCACCGAGATAATTGACTTGAAAGATGAGTTCTTCATCCAGGTAAGCTGTGTCACGCCAAAGAACCCAGCCAACTCCGAGTGGGGCCATTCCGAATTTATGACCAGATGCATTGATCGATTTAACTCTTGGTAAACGAAAATCCCATTCCAGATCCGGCTCAACAAAAGGAGCCAGAAAACCGCCGCTTGCCGCGTCAATGTGCATAGGGATATCAAGCCCCTTTTCGCGCTGAAGCCGGTCCAGTGCGTCACTGACATCTTTTATGGGCTCATACTGGCCAGTGAATGTTACTCCCAGCGTCGGAATCACACCGATTGTATTCTCATCAACTCTCCTAAGAACTTCCTCTGGCGTCATAATCAGTCGATCGCCTTCCATCGGTATTTCCCGCAGTTCGACGTCCCAATAACGGCAGAACTTGTGCCAACATATCTGTACTGGGCCCGTGACGAGGTTAGGCTTGTCGGTTAGTTTACCCTCGGCCTGACGTCGTTTCCGCCATCCCCATTTTAGCGCAAGACCACCCAGCATAGCAGCCTCACTTGATCCCGTCGTTGAGCAGCCGATTAGATTTTCCGACTTCGATGCGTTCCACAGATCAGCTATCATATCAACCGCACGACGCTCGATTTCTGCCGTTTGTGGATACTCGTCTTTGTCAATCATATTTTTGTCGAGACTCTCTGCCATAAGCTTCTGCGTTTCGGGCTCTACCCAAGTGGTACAGAATGTCGCAAGATTTTGTCTTGAGTTGCCATCAAGCATTAATTCGTCATGAATGGCATTGTAAACATCGCGAGGGCGGTGTTCCTCTTTCGGAAATTTGCATTTTTGAAGCTTGGTAGATGAAAAAGCTGATCCATAGACATCATCCAAGAGTTTATCCTTGGTGTCCTTTTGCTTTTGTAATGTCATAATTATACCTCCAATTTATATATTTTGATAATGTCTCAATTTAATTTTATGTGGTATCGATCCATGTGACTAAGACCTAAATGAGCTAAGATAACAATACAATTATAAGCGGCCCAATAACAGTCAGTAAAATATTGCCCACGGCATATGCCGGCGTGTAGCTTATGGCAAAAACACTGCTACCCGTCTCATCGGTGATTGCATTTAGGGCAGCTGTGACGGTCCCAGCCCCACATTGTCCGCCGATGATATCAATGGCGTCCAGCTTAAGAACGTATTTTCCAAAATAAATGGAAAGAATATGGGGCACTATGGAGAGTACTGCCCCAATGATCAGTACCATGAATCCCATGGATTGCAATGCGACAACAAAGCTTGCCCCTGCGGTAATCCCTACTACTGCAATAAAGGTATTCAAACCCACACTCTTTAAAAACCAACGTGTGGATGAAGGAATTTGACCAATATTGGGATGTAGTGACTGATACCATCCAAAGAACAGTCCTAGGAACAATGCACCGCCTCCCGCACCCAGTGTGATGGGAATATTAAAAGCAGTCAATGTAATCATACCCACCAGCAAACCAATAATGATGCCTAAAGACATATAACTCACATCGGTATCAATGCCTGTGTTACGTGCATAACCAAATTCCTTAACAACTTTATTCATAACGTTCAGAGGTCCTATAAGGCGTATGGTATCTCCTTTTCTCATATCGTGGATGTTCTCCAATGGATGTCCATCTCTAAAAGTAGATACGATTATAATATTATTGGCACTGCAATCATCAATATGAGATTGCTGAAAGACCTTTGTGAGAACGATACTTTTCTGTTGTAAAACAACATTGAGATATTTCTTTTCCGCCGTTTCCTCAAGGTGGGCTCCTTTAAACTCAACCATACTCAGCAAATCACCAATGAGGGTGATAACATCCCCTTCCCTAAGTTGGAAGTCCTGAGATACTGTCACTTCTTGGCCGTCCCGAAATATCTTTTCAAATGTCAAATGATTGTCATACTTTTTTTCAATACCCAAAACAGATTTTCCAATATATACAGAACCTTCTCCAATACTAAAGGCACGCATTTTTATCGTACTGATAATCGTCTTCTCCGACGCATTATCTTTAAAGTTGATGCTTTCAACCTTTTTCTTGGTTGCTTCCTTCAAATCCACTCCCAGAAGCTTCGGCGCTATATTCTTAAGTAGAATAATCACACCTACTGTTCCAAAAACATAAGTTAAGGCATAAGCCACGGCAACCTGTGCCTGCATGGCATTTTTAGCCGCCTTACTTAGACCTGAAAGGCTCAGGATTGAGGAGGAGGATGTGCCGATAACTGCCGATTGGGTAAGTGATCCTGCCACAATTCCTGCCCCTTCGCCAGGGCTAATGTGAAAGGCCTTAAACAGTATTAGGGCAGTCGCCAGTGAAAAGGCTGCAAAAAAACAAGAATGGATGATGAGCTTAATTCCCGACTTCTTAAAGCTGCCAAAAAAAGCTGGTCCAACCTCATAGCCTATGACAAAAATGAAAAGGCTGAAGAAAATAGTTTTGATAGCTGGTGCGATATCAAATGTCCCTGCCTGCCCAACGATCAGCCCAATAATTAGTGTTCCAACCGTTGCTCCCAGGCTAAAGGACTTTACCCTGACTTTCCCAATAAAATAACCCAGGGCCAGACAAATGAAAATAGAAAGTGCTACATTATTGATCAAAAATTCACTCAAGGCCTTTAGCATGATTAATCACTTCCTTTTAATGATGACTTCATTTTATCATCATATTCTTTTAGCAATGCTTTAATGCGTCTGGCAATTTTGGGGTAAGCATCGTCGGGTAAGTTTGCTTGTGACACCCGCAATGTTACCGAAGGGGCATCAAAGCCCACCCCTTCAATAATGACCACACCATCTTCCTTGGCAAGATTCAACAAAAAATCGATTTCCTCAAAATTTTCTCGAATATATGTTGCCAAATTCTTACCGTACAAATTCTCCGCTAAATTATAAATATTAATGAGCGAATAGTACTTGGCATTTTCACAAGTGTTATCCTCTTTAATTCCCAATTCTTCAAAAAGATTATGATAACGTTGAGCCACAATTTTCTTAGTGGATTCAATATAATTATCACTATCATTGCAGACCAAATGAGTCAAGGAGAATAATGCCATCATTGCCTGCTGCGGCGTCGACAATCCCGAAGTATGATAAAGACCAATGGAACGGCTATCCGCAGTCAGTCGATCAATAAAAGGAAATGACCGTGGGTCCGTGGTCACAATGCTATAATCCCTATCAAGAGACTTTAATTTTTCTTCGGGCAAGCGGGCAATCAAATCATCAAAGACATTATGCTTGTTCATGGCGATGCAGCCAATACGCCAGCCTGTGGCCCCATATAGTTTAGAATATGAATATACAAGCAAGGTATTATATGGCGCAGCCGCATAAACCGTTTCAAAGCCATCCACGAAAGTACCGTAGACATCATCTGTGATGATAATCAAATCACGACGTTTTTCGCAGATTTCTTTAATCCGCTTTAAAAGCCTGCTATCCAATGCCCGTGATGCTGGGTTGGAGGGGTTCACCAAAAAGAAGGCTTTAATGCTCTCGTCCTCCAGAACATCCAATGCAGCAAGTGGGATCTCCCAATTGTTGTCTTCACGCGCTACTAGCTCCACCTCAACCATTTCATAATTCGTCAATTTAGGAATCTGTAAATAAGGTGTGAAGATGGGCGTGTTAATGGCAATCCGGTCACCCTCTTTGATCAATCCATTCTTCTTAAGGGAATTAAAAATATAACAAATAGCCGCCGTTCCACCTTCTGTCGGAAAGACCTGGGTGGATTCTGATAAAGAAACACCATTATAAAGGGTGTTTTGCAAATAAGCATTGATAATCTTTTCTATGTTGACCAGGCAACGGGATGGTACAGGATAGTTGTTTCCAATGATGGCGTCCGTAAACTCCTTCACCAAGGCGTCCCGATCAATGCCCAGTACATCAACAGCATAGTCTATGAAGGTCTTAATAAAAGCGTCTTCCTTCTGGCTAAGATCCAAAAAATCATTGAATCTGCCGCCAATTCCATCTAGTGTAGTGTATCCCGCAAGATTGCCTTCAAGCATGGTGCGTTCAGACTCCTTTACACCAAAAGCCATAAATCGAGGAAATGCCAGCCGTGCCTGGGTATTAATCCAATTCGGATTGCCACGTCCTGCATTCAGAAAACTATTATTATTTTCATTATTTTTTGCAAGCTTCAGCATCTTCGCTGCAATTTCAAACGCTCCCAGTCGTTCCAACTCTTTTTCATATTGATTCGTGTCCATATATATCAATCTCCTTTTCTTTGTGCACAGCACGATGTGTTGTGGTCAAGTATTTTTATAACACTTTACCTAAGTTTTGAAATAACAAAGCATAACACCCCTCCACAGGATATTCACGAACCGGTCCGAGCATTCCTAACATCGAAAGACTGTTATTTCATATATTAACTTTTGCTATTTTCAATCATAAATGCAAACTTCTCCTTGTTTCTACAAATTTGTAGTTATTTACCATTTCGAAATTTATGTAAAAATTATAACCATATAAACAATATTTTTAGATCTTTTATATTGATAAATATCTTCGATTATTATTCCTTCTACATATGTAGTATAAAATATATATATGTTCGGGTTAGTCTTTCTACATATATAGCTTAACATATATATATGAATAATTTGTACACAAGCTCTGAAAAATGAACGCCCCGGTGGTATTGGCGATGGAGTAATGACCAAGTTTGCTACAATATTTTATTATTATCCTTTTCCATAAACCACCAGATAGCAGGTTCATAGCTATGAATTTATTCCCGAGATTACTACTATAGTAGCGCTTCGATAAATGTCATATTTCTACAATTGTTACGTTTTATAATTGAATATTTACACAAAGCCCTATATAGTTTCAAAATTCGGCTTATTCTTCATTAATTTGTGTTACAATGTGTGTATGAGTAATTATTCCCAAATATGGTATTTGTAATTGTTTTAAAATAATCTGCCATATTAAAATAATATTCATAAGCCTTAGATTTTAAATTGTTTAAGTTAATTTTTAAAAACATTATCAAATAGAACTTGTCCTCTACGTTACCAATTTCTGTAATGGGGTCGTGTCAGTATACCAATAAATATAAGCTTTCTATAAAAGCTTATAGTCATGTTGAATATTATTTCTTCTAAATTACTGCCATCTATTTTATATAAATACATAACCACTACCCCTTTTACATATACAACTCTAAATTAAAAGTTGCTACGTTAACCTTTTTTAGTTTTTTCTAATTTATTAATTTCAGCCTCTACCTATGATAATTAATCTTCTATATGTATTTTAAGCTACCCCTATTCCCTAATATTTATCAAGCTCTGCTACCCTTATTTTCATGATTTTTTTGTGTTTAATGACCTTATAACTTCTACCTTTAAATTAATATTCACAATAAGTATTTTCAAGGAAAAATCGATGAATTATAATAAAATTGAACAGGATAACAAGATACGAATTTGGGCAATATATTATAAGAATGGTAAAAATCAGGAGGACATAAATAAAAAAAAGAACCCAATAATGTCAGCGGTACGTAATAGTATTTTCACAAAAGAATTACCGCTAGCATTGCAGGCGCTTAGATATGGAGATAGAGAATTTTTTAGAGAAAATTCCTCTTTAAGATAAAGCACCTATTTATGTGAAATTTAATTTTGCTTATCCTATGTTTAATCGTTTAGAATTTTGGGGAACGCCTTCAGATTATAAATAAAAAATAAAAACCTTTATTATGGATAAATACTCTTTTTATTCAAACAATACTAATGAGGTGATATTAATGAATAGTAACATTGAGTTTTTAGATTATATTTATCAAAATGCTGAAATGGGCAAAAGTACAATTAGTGAATTAATTGATATTGTGAAAGATGAACCATACAGAAAAAATTTGGAGTCACAACTGAAAGAGTACACTGAAATATTTGATTTATCAGATAATAAAATTAAGGATACACAAGAATCATCTAAAGGCATAGGAACTCTTACTAAAATAACTTCATATATAATGATTAATATTAAAACATTAACAAATAAAACTCCATCTCATATATCTGAAATGCTAATTCAAGGTAGTACCATGGGGATTATTGATATTACAAAAAGACTTAAACAATATAAAGATGCCACTCAAGATATAAAAGATATAGCGAATAGGTTGTTAAAGTTCGAGCAACAAAATGTTGAAGAACTGAAAAAATTTTTATAAACAATAAATTTAATTTTTCTCTTTATATTGTACTAAAACTATTTAAATTTAATTATCTGAATAACAAATTCTAATAAACAGACACATACTGATATTAAAGAGATTAATATTAACAATATAAAAAAAAATAAAAATGTTCTAATTCACAATGAAAATTAGAACATTTTTTATTTATTCATATTTTAATAGCTATTGTAGATTCAAATTCTGGTTTTAGTCTGTTCAATACAGTACCTACGGCGGGTTTGTACCATCATTCATAACCCCACCAAAGTTAATATCGTTGAAATAACTACAGACATAGGGCATAGCATCTAATTCTTTGACTAAATCAGATCTATTCTCAACATTATGAAAGTCATAAAAATTTCTTTCAATACTTGTTGTTAATTAACTTATAGCAAACATAGACTTCTAGTTTATGTAACGACCTGGGAGTTTGTTTTTACTTTCTATTTTTCAAAAGTAATGATAGGAATTTTAGCTATATCAGAAATCAAACCATGAATAAAAGCAACCGGCAAAAATATTATAATACTTAAAATCATACTTATTTCATAAAATAGACTACTTTCTTTAATAGGTTTGCCCTTTAGGCGGCTACGGAGTGCACTAAAGGGTATGCCATAAACGTTTCCAATCATAATCATACGAATTGCACCTAAAATTCCTAGTGCTTTCTTTATCCCATAGACTTCAACGATACGCTGCCATGTATCACTTGTAGGCTTTCCTCTGTTATCAGCATAGGTTTGAGCAAAAAATATAGCTGAAGCCTCTTCAACTGGAATATTTTGAGTATTACCTGTCAAGAGCATCTGTATCTCTTCATTGCTCATTCCCATCTCTAGAGCCATTTTTGTATGTTCAAATGAACATATTTCACAACCATTAACCTCCGTCACAGCTAACATAATCTTTTCAATAAAATCTGGAGTAATTAGCTTGTTTTTCTTATTCCTTTTCAAATATTTGATTGTTCTTAATCCCTTATTGTCGATTTTCTTTTTAAATTAGAGTTAATCTTCAAATTATTTTAGGCTATTTTTAAAAGTAATAAGCTGGTTTTATCAAATAGTTTTAGGATTACTCCTTAAATTTATCAATTTAAATTAGGTTTAATAATAGCCTA
>DATCID010000137.1:0-13292 GCA_036507975.1 Ruminiclostridium sp. | reverse complement strand
AAGATAGGGAGAATGAAGAATGAGCACATTTGAAAATGTAAATGTTGTTAAGAAGGCTAATGTTTATTTTGAAGGAAAAGTTACAAGTCGCACAGTGATTCTTTCAAATGGAGAAAAGAAAACTTTGGGGATAATGATGCCTGGAGAGTATGAATTTGGCACGGCTGATAAGGAAGTTATGGAGATATTGGCAGGAAAGCTTGAGGTATTACTACCAGGGGAGAAAAATTGGATAACTATAGAGGGCGGAGAAGCTTTTGAGGTTGCAGCAAATTCAAAATTTAAACTTATAATCAAAGAGCTAACCGACTACTGCTGCTCTTATGTAAAATGATTTGAGCAAAACTTAAAATGTCAGTTATTATCATGGTTTTAAATAGAAAAAAGACATATCATGCAAGTTAGATGGTGATATGTCTTTTTCTTTTTGCGTCCTTCAAAATAAGATGTACACATGGTGAAAATCCATAACACTAGAGAAACAGCCAATTTGTAAATAACAGAGTAATTGTATATAATAAGATTACAACATATGTATAGTGTTGTTTAAAAAATGTAGAGGAACTATAGGGTGCGTTATGAATTTTAACGTTTTGGATTTGAGCTTTTTTGGAGTAATACTCAAAATAGTACTAATAATAATTATATATGTGATAATAGTTCAAGCCCTAAAGATTATGTCTAAGGATGTAAAAAGAGGTGGACAAAATAGCGGGAATAATCTTGGTTGGAAACTTAGACTTGAGTCCTCAGCAGATAGCGGTAGCTTTGTGGTCGGTGATATAATACCTATTGGTAATAAAATATCAATAGGCAGGAATAAAACCAATCAGATGGTGCTCTCGACGCAGTCTGTATCAAATTTTCATGCTCAAATATATTTTGAGGATGGACGCTATATGCTTGACGACTTGAACTCAACAAATGGTACTTTTATAAATGGTACAAAGGTAGATAAAAAAAGTTTGCAGCCCGGAGATGAAATACGTATTTCTCAGACGGTGCTTATAGTTTCAGATGATGAGTAAATGATCAGGAGTACAAAATGACTAAAAAATTGAGAATGATTCAAATTTCTATATATTTATTTCTATTCTTTGGCTTTTTAAATCTTGCTTTTTTAGGAAAACCAATAGACCTATTGGCAGGAGTGTTCTTCGCCGTGATGGTGACAATAATTGCGTTGACTACATGGATTTTGAAAAAATACTACCCAATGGGAGACCGACTTATTTTTTTGTTAGCTATTTTGCTATGCTCAATAGGAACAATAATGCTTTTTAGGCTAGACAAGGCTATAGCAGTTAAACAACTAGTCTGGATCGTAATAGGCATTTTTTTGTTTTTGGTGATAGTGTTATATTTGAAGAAAGGCCTTGTTAAGTTTTCCAAATATAGATATGTTTTTCTAACAGGATCAATTATATTTATGGCAATGGCTACTTTCTTTGGCGTTGAAATAATGGGAGCAAAGAACTGGATAAAAATAGGCTCCTTTGGTTTTCAACCATCTGAATTTGGAAAGATATTTTTGATACTATATTTATCTACTGCACTCTCAAATCTGACATCAAGGAAACAGCTTATAGAACCGGGTATTGTAATAAGTATAGCTTTGGGATTTATGGTAATTCAAAAGGATCTTGGGACAGCGTTGATAATATTTGCTATTTCAGTAACGATGGTATATCTAGCAACCTCAAAGAAGCTGTATGTACTTATCTCACTAGGCTTATTCTCGGCAGGTGGATTGGCAAGCTATGCAATGTTCGAACATATTCGAAGAAGATTCATGATTTGGTTGAATCCTTGGGATTATGTTTTTAATGAGAGTTATCAGGTAGTGCAATCTATGTATGCAATTGCTATGGGTGGATTATTTGGAACAGGCCTTGGAATGGGGCATCCAGGTTATGTTGCAGTAAATCAATCTGACTTTATTTTTTCTGTTATTTGTGAGGAAATGGGTCTTCTAATGGGCTTTGCCATACTGATTCTCCATTTTCTACTGTTCTATCGTTCTATCAGAAGTGCAATGCATGCCGAAAACAACTTTACAAAGTTACTCGCATCAGGACTAAGTGTCATGATTGCCACACAGACCTTGGTAATCGTAGGTGGAGTAACCGGGTTTATTCCATTGACAGGAATAACCCTTCCGTTTGTAAGCTATGGAGGAACCTCGATGTTAATCAGCTTTCTGTCTCTGAGTATTATACAAAAGGTTTCGGAGGGTGATGAAAATGGATAATATGACAGTTAATATAAAGCGAGTAATGATAATTTTTCTAATAGTGTTTATTGTCTTGATTAGTTACTTGGCATATTTTACGTTAGTCAAAGGTCCTGATATTGTGACAAGACCTGACAACAGAAGAATGTGGGACATCAGAAACAAGGTTGTTAGAGGAACTATATTCGACAGAAATGGAAAAGTGCTCTCAGTAAGCGAAAAGAAGGCGAACAGTGAAGAATATAAGCGAGTATATAAAGGTGGATCGGCAACAGCTCATGTATTAGGATATTATGATGCACAATATGGAATAACAGGCTTGGAAAATTTATATGATAGGAATTTATCCAGTAATATTTCGGCTTCATTTGTAGCTTGGCTAGGAAACGGATTTAAAGAGGTCGACAAAAAAGGTGATGATGTTTATACTAGCTTGGACTATAACCTTCAGAAGGTTGCTTATGATGCCTTGGGAACTTCAAGAGGTTCTGTGGTGGTGCTAAAAGTTGAAACTGGAGAAATATTGGCGATGGTATCAAAACCTTCCTTTGATCCAAACACTCTTGCCAAAAGTTGGAAGTCTCTGAATGAAAATAAAGACAGGCCTCTGCTGAATAGAGCTGTTTCAGGCTTATATGCACCAGGTTCTACCTTCAAAGTGGTTACGGGGATTAGTGCACTTGAAAACATAGAGGGAATAGGTGATGAAACCTTTAACGATGTGGGTAAGCTGGATTTAGGTGGAGGATACACACTTAGCAACGACAAGGGAAAGGCTATGGGGAAAATTAATTTCGAGCAGGCCATGATTAAGTCAAGTAATGTCTTTTTTGGCAACTTGGGTATCAGGCTAAAGGGGAATCTTTTAAAAACAGCTGAGAGGTTCAAATTTAATAAGGATATTCCAGCAGAAGGAATAATAATAGACAAAAGCAGATTCCCAAGTTACAAAGCTAATGAGAAGGGCAACTTGGCTCAGAGTGGCATGGGGCAGGCAGAAGTGCTGGCAACACCTATTCAAATGGCTTTGGTGGCCCAGACCATAGCAAATGATGGAGTTATGATGAAGCCAACACTTATAAATAAAGTTACAGATTATAGTGGAAACGTAGTACAAAATCTAAATACTTCATCAATTGGTGAAATTACTTCAGTCGGATATGCCAGCGAAATAAGGCGATTCATGAGGGATGTAGTATCAAAGGGGACTGGAACCAGAGCACAGGTGAGTGGAATACAGGTATGCGGAAAGACCGGTACAGCTCAGCACTTAGAAAGCAAAACGCCACATAGCTGGTTTATTGGATTTGCCCCCTACAAAAACCCTGAGATAGCAATAGCTGTTATAGTTGAAGAGGGTGGCTATGGCGGTGTCGCCGCAGCTACAATATCCTCGAAGGTCATGAGCAAGTATTTTAAGAAGTGAAGGGTTAAAATCAAGGGCAAACGATAGTGAATGGTGAATAATGAATAGTGAAAAGTTATGGAAAGTCGGCTTCGCCAACTGAATTTATAAAATCAAGAGAGATTTGTATTGCAGCGTGTCATATAATGGCATGCTAAAATTTTATCTAATATTGTGTAATATTTTGTGTCTAAATGTGACTAATTATATGAAAGGGAATATAAAGTATGAACAGATTTTTTAAAGGAAGAGCTATTGGCACAATCATTGTCTTTGCTATATTGGGAATTTATTTATTGCTTAAAGATGTGTTACATCTTTTTAGATGAGTGACACTATGAAATGAGCACAATATTAGCCCATATCATATATGAGATACAGGCTCTTGTAAAATTGAGACTTATACGCCTACTATCAAAGTTCCTAATACCGTATAAAGAATAGGGAAAAGAGCTAAAATAATATTTAAAATTACGCCCCACTTTGCAAGATCATCTCTGCTGTTTTTTAACGGAATCAAACCCAAAATTGCACCGATAGGGGCTAGCAATAATGGTGATAAGATTAAGCTGCCTTGTAACTTGGTTTTATGTGTAGGCAAAATTTGAACAAATTCATTGATAATAACAAACACGAGAATGATTGCAATACCTATTGATATCTTGCCAAGTAAGGTATGTTTTACAGGTACTTCACTGTTCCTACTCACGGTTAACACCTTCTTCCACTTTTATTTTTCATGTATGAAATAAGTTTTTAAAGCGATAAAACTAATTATATTAAGAATAAACATTATACCAACGAAATTAAGGGGGTTGATTTTATTAATGCCTATAAAAGAGTAAAGGATAAAAATAACTGCGGTTCCAAACATATTTATCCAAAAGGTTATATATCCTGCTCTATGTGAGTGCATTTCTGTTCTTTCATCCTTATCTCTAACTGACTTATACCACATTTTTGATTTTGAGAGGGAAATGCCTTCAATTATTGTCCATACAACAAATACTACTGCAATTATTGGTAAAACCCAATAAGCACCTCCTGATGTATATAGTGAATATGTAAAAAGTGAGAAACTTCGCAATACTAGTACAATAGATAAAATTACTTTTAGTAAGAAACGATACATATAAGTCATATTACTCGCCATCCTCCTTCATCCAAAATAAATCATCCAAAGAGGTTTCTAAAACTACGGCTAACCTCAGGGCCAATCCTAATGAGGGCTCATATTTTTGTTTTTCTATAGAAATAATTGTAAGCCGAGTCACATCTACCAATTCTGATAACTGCTCTTGTGTTAGATTATTTTTATTGCGCAACTCCTTTACTCTGTTATATATAAGGTATTTATCTTTCATAACTTCACCTCTTACTCCAAACAATGTATAGTGAACTATACGCCACATGTATAACGTACTATACATGTGGCGCGAATGTCAAGCGAAAATTAAAAAGAACAGTTAGGACCCTCTTTATTTATATTACGATACAAACATTATGCTTCTACAACAACTTTGACAATATTGCTGCAATTTCAGCTCTTGTTGTCAAACCCTTCGGATTGATTTTATTCCCAGAACCGCTTACATATCCATTTTTAGTCAAGCTAGCTATTGCTTCTTTGGCATAATCACTTATTTGCGTAGCGTCAGAGTATTTATTTAACTCAGATGTATCTGCAAAGACTAAAGGAATGCCTGCGGTTTTCAAAGACTTATACACAAGAACCATCATATCCTGTCTCGATATATTGCTTTTAGGCTCAAAGCTGTTTTGACTTATGCCACTTGTAATTAGAAGTGCTTTGGCAGTTCCAATGGCATTATAGTAATATGAACTTTCAGGGACATCGGAGAAATTATCATAAAAACCTGATTCTAGCTTCAAAGTTCTCATAAGCATAAGCATAAAGTCTCCACGTATTGTTTTGATGAATGGCAGAAAATTACCTTTACCATCACCTGAAATAATGTTGTTTTCATAAAGCTTATCAATATGGTCAATTGCCCAGGCAACATTTTGTCCCACATCATTAAAGTATTTTGACTTGTAGCTTATTTTGAGGGCTGTACTTTCATTATGAAGTCGATCTAACGCAGTAACAACGTATACAACACCATTTAGGTCACTTCTGGAGTTATCAACAAACTGTTGTATGCCACTACTTGATTTTCGTACTGTCGCAATAAGCTTCCGTGCACTTTCGTCTGAGCTGATGTTTATTACTTCACTATTTGAATATCGATAAATTGCATAGTAGGTAGTGGCACTATCGTTGTCGTTCCAGGTAAGAGTTGTGCCATTAAAGGCAGTAGCTATTGAACCACTTTGCACAGCAGCTGGAGCTCGTCCGCCTTTCCATGGCATTACAGGTATCAATGCCTTTTTAGACCATAAATCATCTTGAAGCGTTGAGACGACGGGTTGAGTGGAGCCTTCAAAAAGATAGTTAATTCTAAACATAACGCTGCCTTTGACCTCGGATTTTGTAATATTGAGCTTTATCTGACGAGTCATCTCAGGAACTCCATTATCTACATTAAAGTCCATATCATTGGTGGTATTGCTTTCATTTATTTTGTATAATGCCTGTCCAATATAAAGGTGGACATTTTTGTTTTTAACTACGTTTGACCACCACGTTACAAGCTCACCATAAGGTGCAGCTGGATTTGAGTAGGTGAAATATATTTGTGGGCAGATGTAGTCAATTAGCTCCTCATCAACCCATTTTTTTGTATCAGCATAGCATCTATCATAGTTTGTATATGGAGAGTTAGTGTTTGAGCCAGTAGGGGTATCTTTCTTGTTTCTCCAAATGGCAGAGGGACTTACACCAAATTTTACCCAACGCTTTGCAGCAGAAATCTTGGCTGACAACTCTTTAATTAGAAGATAAGTATTGTTTCGCCTCCAGTCAGCTTTGTTTGCAAACTGTCCGTTATTATATGTTGAATAAGTGGTGTCATCGCCCATTTCATTGGTTGACGCTTCATAATAAAAGTAATCATCAAAGTGAATACCATCAATGTCATAATTATTAACAACCTCCATGACACAGGCTTCCACCCACTGTCTTGCAGCGGGAATTCCAGGATCTACAACAAATCTATTGCTAGCAACCTTTATCCAATCTGGATGCTGCTGATAAACGCTTTGGGAAACGTTAAGAGAGGCTTTGGTGGATTCACTTATGTCCATTGAAACACGATATGGATTAAACCAGGCGTGTAGCTCCAGATTTCTCTTGTGTGCCTCATCTATTGCAAACTGAAGGGGATCAAAGCCAGGATCTTTGCCAAATGTGCCTGTAAGATAGCGCGACCAAGGTACAAGATTTGATCTATATAAGGCATCGCTAGTTGTGCGAACCTGTAAAAATACTGCATTCATATTAGTGGCGACTGCCTTATCCAGTAGTATAATGAGTTCATCCTTGGTCTTCTGGATACGCTGAGCATCATCTACAATGGCTTTTGTTTTCGCAGTTGGCCAGTCCAGATTTATAACAGTACTAATCCATGCAGCGCGAAGATCACTTTTGACCACAGGGGTATAGCTCGGTATATATTGCGAATATGGATCCCAAGCTGCTGCTAGTACATTTATAGGAACTGAAAAAGAAATTAGTGCTAGCAAAAGAATTGCAGCTATTGGCACACGAAGCATATTATTTTTAAACAATAGATAACCCCCATGAATAATAAAATCAACTATTTAATATAAAATGGTTTACATAATATAGCACAAATGACAATAAAAATCCCAGTATAAATTGTATATGATTATTGGTGACAGAATCCTTTTACATTTGCATAACGCGCAAACACATACCTTTTGTATGCATTTTAAGCTGGAATAAATATTGCAAGCAGTAAGGTCAATAAAATGAGCCTAACCATAGCCTGTATACTAGTATGATAAAGCATATATACGTATTATGTCAACATTAATGGGGAAGTTTTAATAAATATGAAATACTATGCGAAATGAAATTAATTGGGGAAATTATGCAATACTACTCATTTAACGTAATTTGTAAAAAATGTTGAGTAATGCATTATTAAAATATATAACGACAGATAAATGGCTATTATTGCAAATGAATTTGCTTAAGTTTTAGGTGACTAAAATTCAGCTTAACATTACCCACCTACCTATTAGGCTAATAATTGGCAAAGGATCTGGTGAATAATAGTAGAAAATTTGCGAAGTAAGGACTATTTATGTAATCTAGGGGGTATTAATTTGGAATTTATTATTAGAGAATGTAAAATACAAGATTATGCAGATATAGTATTGCTGAATAAAAATGAAATGGGTTATGATTACCCTGCTGAAGATACAAAAATTAAATTAATACAATTGATAAATGATAGTAACCATAAAATATATGTAGCCATGGTTGCTGATAAAGCAGTAGGATATATTCACGCAAACAATCATGATTTGCTATATGCACCACATTTGAAAAATATTATGGGTATTGCCGTTTCAACTGATTTTAGAAAAAGTGGTATTGGGAAAAGGCTTTTGTATGAAGTTGAGAAATGGGCACGAGAAACAGGTGCTTGTGGCGTCCGATTGGTATCAGGAGCAACAAGAACTGGAGCACACGCATTTTATAAGGCATGTGGGTATACTGGCAACAAAGAACAGAAAAATTTTAGAAAAATATTATAATCATGGTTTTAAAGCTATTGATTTTGCAACTCAAAATAAACATACATCAACAGTAGAAATTTTAAGAGATTAAAATGTGTGTATTAAATAATAAATTAAGTATAATAGCTTCCTTTTTTCCACTTTCCAATTAAGTTTATGAATATGAATCAGTTTAAGACACAAAATTTTCTTTAGATTAGAAGGCGGTGTAATGATGCATAAATTTGAAAATTATTTAGTTGTAGGAATATCTTCTAGGGCATTATTTGATCTTGAGGAAGAAAATAAAATATTTGAAGAGCAAGGTGTTGCTGCATATTCAGAGTATCAAATTAAACATGAAACCGATATTTTGAAACCAGGTTCTGGATTTGCATTAATAAAAGCATTGCTTAAACTTAATAAACTTGTTTCAGGTGAGCGTAAAACTGAAATAATTGTAATGTCTAGAAATAGTGCTGATACCAGTTTGAGAATTTTTAATTCTATAAAATACTATGATCTTGATATTACACGAACTGTGTTAGCTGGAGGCTCATCACTATCGCCTTACTTGAGTGCATTTAAAACAGATTTATTTTTATCAGCAAGTGAGGAAGATGTTCAAGGTGCAATTGATGCTAATATTGCAGCTGCTATTATTTATACTCACCAATTATCAAGCGAAAACTTTAATAAAGAAATTGATCAAATAAGAATAGCATTTGATGGAGATGCAGTGCTCTTCTCTGATGAATCAGAGATAATATATAAAGAACAAGGTATAGAAGCGTTTCAAGAAAACGAAAAAAAGAATGCACAGAACCCTTTACTAGAAGGCCCATTTGCAAAACTATTAAAAACTATTTCATTTTTGCAAAAACAATTTGATAAAAATCAGTCTCCTATTAGAACAGCATTAGTAACATCTCGCAATGCACCAGCACATGAGAGGGTAATACGAACACTTAGAGCATGGAATGTTAGAATAGATGAAGCGTTTTTCTTGGGTGGTATGGCTAAACAGGATGTTTTAAAAGCATTTGGGGCACATATATTTTTTGATGACCAAGCTATACATACTGACCCAGCTTCTGAAGTTGTACCATCTGCAAGGGTACCTTATAAAAAATAAGATCTTAAGTGCTTATTTCAATTTAAATATTAAAAAAACTGGAGGTCGACAACCATATTCCTTTTGCATTATGGGTAGACTTTAGAATTCAGATGTTTCCTGATAAAACTAGTAATCTTATTACAACCGGAATGAAGACACTTGGATTAATGGAATTTGTCTGTACACTTAATTCCGACGCTAATATTGAAGTTGTAGACAAAACAAAAAGCAGAAATTTGCCGTTTGCTGATCAGTATCTATGCTTTGGTGATTACGGACAGTTATTTGTGCTTTTTATTCCTGAAACGAAAATTGTATGTTTAACGCAGTTTTGTCATTTATAATAACTGGTCGGATTAATATTAATTTTAAGATAATTCTAAAGAAAAATTGGTATGCTATAAATAGCTTTTTATTTTAAATATTTGAAACTTATTTTAATATTCTATATAATTTAATAGGGATACAATGGTTTTATGAAGTGTTTTTATAGTTACAGCCATGACTTTAGGGGGAGTCAAACTTGGATACTATATTATAAGAGATCACATAATACTTTGGGAGGCGATAAACTTTATGGAAATTAGTATGTTTGAAGTGCTTGGACCAGTTATGATAGGTCCGTCAAGCTCACATACTGCGGGTGCTGCAAAGATAGCAAGAATTGCAAGACGTGTAGCAAATGAGGACGTCAGAAAGGTGCTTTTCAGTCTTCATGGTTCTTTTGCCAAAACATATAAGGGTCATGGTACCGATAAAGCTCTTGTTGCCGGTATTCTGGGCATGAAGGAAGATGATGAAGAGATTAGAAACTCATTTAAACTCGCACAACAGCAGGGAATAGAATTCAACTTTGTTGAAACTGAGTTAAAAAATAGCCATGAGAATTCTGTGCTTATCGAAATCTATGATAGCAATGATATATGTCATAAAGTTATAGGCTCTTCAATTGGGGGAGGAAGGATTTTAATAACAAATATTGACGATTTCGAAGTGGAAATATCTGCTAAGAATCCAGTAATAATTATTAAGCAGAGAGATAGAAAGGGAGTTGTTAGTGATATAACGTCTTTACTAGCAAAAAACAATATAAATATTGGAGTCATGAGGGTTAGTCGGAAAGAAAAGGGAATAGAGGCATCGACAGTGATTGAAACAGACGATGAGGTGCCTATAAATATTATCGAACAGCTTAGTTGCATTGAAAATATAGATGATGTAAAGGTGTTGAATTTTACTCAAAGCCAAGATTGGTAGACCCTTGCTAAGACATTCCATTATTTTAGCTAGGAGAACGGAGGGAACATGTACTACAATGGAAAGGAATTACTTGAGCTAGCAATTAGCAGAGATGTAAGACTATCAGATATAATTTTGGAAAACGAAATGAGAATCAGCGGCAAATCAGAAATGGAGATAAAACAAGGCTTAAAAAGAAGATATGTCATTATGGAGGAATCTGCTCAGAAGGCTCTCACAATGCCCCAAGATACAGTGGGAGCAATGATATCTGGAGATTCAAAAAAGATTAATGACTATGCGGAAAGAGGACTTGCCATTTCTGGTGATTTTATTGGCAAAATTATGGCAAGAGCACTGTCCTGCTGTGAGGTTAACGCTTCAATGGGAAGAATTTGTGCTGCCCCCACAGCTGGCTCATGCGGAATTGTGCCTGCTGTAATTATTTCTGTTTGCGAGAAGCTAAAATTAGATGAGGATAGCGCAATTAGAGGACTTATAACTTGTTCGGGTATAGGAGCAATTATAGTTAAAAATGCAACAGTAGCGGGGGCCGAAGGAGGATGTCAAGCAGAGTGCGGAGCGGCCGCAGCAATGACTGCAGCTGCAGTGGTTGAGATGGCTGGTGGAACTCCTGAGATGTGCCTAAATGCAGCCGCGATTGCTTTGAAGAATATACTTGGACTTATATGTGACCCAGTGGCTGGACTGGTAGAGGTTCCGTGTGCAAAACGAAATGCATCACAGGCGGTGAATGCGGTTACTTCTGCTGATTTAGCACTTGCCGGAATCAAAAGTAATATACCCTTTGATGAAGTGGTGGAGGCAATGTATAATGTAGGGAAAATGCTTCCATATCAGCTTAGAGAAACGGCTTTAGGTGGGCTTGCAGCTACGAAAACTGCAAAGAAGATTTCTAGTAGGATATATAGTAAATAAAACTAACAGATAATATAACAAAGGGAAGGTCTCATTTTAGTGAATGGTAAAAAATGAGACAGCCCTTATAAAACTACAATATAATCTTGTCAGTATTATTATTGCGTTTACGATATTCGCGAGGTGTAATTGAGTTAAATTCTTTGTACGCTCGATTAAATGTTCTTAGCGTCTCAAAGCCACTTTCAAATGCTATTTCAGTAATTTGCTTATCTGAGTATAGGAGTAAATAATTAGCGTAATTTATTCTCAATTCATTTATATATTTATCTAGTCTTAGACCTATGTTATTTGAGAAAACTCTAGACAAATAAAATGTGCTAATTTCTAGTTCACTTGCAATTGATGACAAATTAATAGGATTAAGATAGTTTAATTGAATATAGCCAAGTATACGTTCTATTATGCCAGTATTTATATCTTTTTGACTTTTTTGTAAATATAATAAAGGCAAAAGCCTTCCCAGAACCAGATAGAGGTATCCAGTAATAATTCCAAGGTTGTTATCAAGCTGAGCTTCTTTATAAATACAACTTAGAGATGTATATACTTCATTTGGCACTTGAATACTAGGTACATAGCTTTTAGAAGGCTTGTACGTAGAAAAAATATTTTTGTGAAGAGGCAACATATCCCCATTAAATATCATTATAAAATAGTCACAATGATTAAGGGTCTTATAACCGTGAATAGTATTTGGGAGTTCAACACTTATATCCCCTTGCTTCAAAGTATGAGTTGTTGAATTAATTGTAAGTTCAAGCTCACCTTTAGTTACCATTAATAGCTCAAGTTCTTTGTGAATATGGGGAGGAAATACCATGTCATTTCCATACCAGCAAGAAAAATGATTTGATTTACTTTCATAAAATATCATCTTAAGGTCCTCCAAATTCATAGCCATAAACAGATGTTATTATTATTTTATAATTGACAGCAATAATTGTCTATAATTTTTTTTGTGTTTTCTTTTTTTTTATAATCATTAGGAGTAGTATAACAGTATATTGTATGAAAAAATACAATGCAAATTTGTGCATTTAAATGTGGATAACTGAAATGGAGGATTTTATGATGAATAAAAGAGCATTAATTTTTAGAGGTGGATGGGATGGGCATGAGCCTGTTGAGGTATCACAAGTTTTTGAAAAATTATTAAAAAAAGAAGGCTTTGAAGTTGATATTTATGACGATTTAAGTGTTTTTGAGAGTTTGGAAAACATTCTAAAATATTCTCTAATTATACCTGCATACACCATGAGTGAGATAAAAGATGAGTATGTACAAAACATATGCGCGGCAGTTGAAAGTGGAGTAGGAATAGCTGGGTGTCATGGTGGTATGTGTGATGCTTTTAGAAATAATACAAAGTGGCAATTTTTGACTGGCTCTCAATGGGTAGCCCATCCTGGAAATGATGGAGTAGAATATGAAGTAAATATAATAAAATCGAGTTCAAGCCCAATTATAGAAGGAATTAATGACTTTAAGGTTAAAACAGAGCACTACTATTTGCATGTAGACCCAGTTGTAAATGTTTTGGCAACCACTAGTTTTCCTCTTGTACCTGGACCACATAGTGCAAATGGTCCTGTTTTAATGCCAATTGCTTATACGAAGAAATGGGGTAAAGGACGAGTGTTTTATACCTCTCTTGGTCATCATGCAGATGTGTTTGATGTTCCAGAGATAAGTGAACTTATGAGACG
>DATCID010000136.1:0-61799 GCA_036507975.1 Ruminiclostridium sp. | reverse complement strand
CTGCTATATCTTAGGCGCTTTCTTGGCGCTCCACTTTTCACTATTCACTTTCACTTTGACTTTTACTATCAAAATTTCCAGCCCCGATTTTTCTTTTGCATGCTAAGAAGTAGCTTTTGAACAGATAACTTACCTTGATTATACAAAAATTGCACATCATCTGAGTCTAGATCAAAATCTAAAAACGATATGCTATCAGTATTAATATGGGCAATATTATCGATATTATATGAATTCTTTGGAACGCCTATATCGTGTGTGGCGTGAAGTAATTTCTTTAACTTATTTTCTGCTTTTAAGTACTCTTTTGACTCTTTACCTTCTAGCTTTAGTCCTATAATATTATTTAGTTGAGTACTGTCGATAAGCCATACAGGAAAGTTATCTAGAACTCCACCATCAATAATGTAATGTGGCTTTAAATGATTATTCTCTTTCTTCATTTGAACAACCGGTTCAAACACGAAAGGCACACAAGCACTCATTCTAATAGCTTTGGCAACTTCGAGCTTATCTGGATCTACATTGTAGGAAGCAATATCATCTGGAAGCACAATTACTTTTCCCGTATTTGCATCAACGGCTGTCATCCTTACCTTGTATCCCCGTGGATTTACTTTATCAGGGATACCCCCCCTGAAATCACTAAATGTATGAATGCCTTTATTTGCAAGAACCTGAGACAACCATTTTTCCAGAAGCTCTCCATTCATAAATGCATTCTTTTTGCTGAAAGCAATAAGGTTTATTAAAAAATTGCCTCTTGTGCCCCTAAAATCATCCTTCCCCCTCTTCACCAATTGAAGTTCAGGATAATCTTGTTTATACATCAACGCCTCTATATCGTTATCGGTCAAAGCCCTCTTATCTCCTGTCAAACTTCTGATTTTTCCAGATATAGAAATATCTAAATATTCCCCGCCCCTTTGACTAAATTTGCTAAAATCCAATTCCTTTAGTATTTTCATTAATTCCTTCGATGTATATCCAGCACCAATTAAAGCACCTACAATCGCTCCTGCAGATACTCCTGCAATATTTCCAAAGCGCTTATAATTTTTTTCAAGCTCTTCATATGCTCCAACAAAGGCAATCCCTTTAATTCCTCCTCCACTAAGTACAAGATTTAATGTACGATCCGTCATATTCATTCCAAATCCTCTCAAAACAAAAGGTGTCTAATATATATATATTATAAATGTCTGCTAATTAGTATATTGTACAATCCCTTAACTTTGATTTTTAGGCAATCAAAAAACACAGGCTCTCTAGTTGGAGAATCCTGTGTTTTAGTTTTAATTAATATTAACTTCTACTCTTTTCTTACCTATGCTCTTACTGAATACTCTCCAACCTGCTCTTTGCATATTTTAGATATCCAGAATTAGGATATTCATTTATAATCTTTTGATATGCCTGCGCACCCTTTTGAATTTCATTAACCTCTACATAACTTTTGCCCAATATATATAATGCCTTATCTCCAAATGTCCATTTATTACCTAAAGTGAAAACCTTTTCAAGCTTTTTTATTGCTTCGGGGTACTTTTTGCTTACGTAGAGTGCATTTCCATCGTTAGTCAATAGGTTAGCAGCCTCTAAAAGCACATTTCCTTTTATTGAAGCATATTTAGTTTTTAAATCTGCGCTCAATTCTTTCAATGGCAAAGACAATAATTTATCTGCCGCTTCAACATATTTCCTTTGTCCATAAAGTACAGAAACCTGAGAAAAGTCTGAGGCAAGCTGTATTTGTTTTAACTTAACATTAGCACTTGCAATCTGTATTTTAAGTTCTTTATTTTCTGCAACCAGATTATTATTGGATGCTGTTAATTGCGTATTAACAGCAGGCTCAGAATTCGTGTCAACTTTTCCGGCATCTTTTGTATTGGCAGCTGCATAAAAGAAAACTAGGGCTGCAATCAAACATATAACGCTGAATACATTAAATCTAGCTGCAACAGATGTCTTTTTAATCTGCGTGCCAATTTTTTTTAACAGAAAGTACTCAGTTTGCACGTCCTCCTCGCTAAAGTTTGCTTTTTTCGCAGGCTCTTTTATAGCTTTAGTGACTTTATTAACAGGCTTGGTATTTTTTGACTTCGTACTTTTTTTAGATGAATTATTCTCACCACTAGTAATGTAATTCAAATAATCTGCTGCCTTTATAACATTGTTTTCAACTTGTACGACTTTGCCAAAAAGCTCCTCGGCCTTATCCATTTGATTTGTAAATGCATAACACAGACCTAATAAATTAACTGCCTCATAAAAATCGGGATTTGAAGACACAACTCTTTTTAATTCGATCATAGCGATATCTTCACTACCTGTTTTTAAGTTCTCTATTGCATTATTGTATGACTTTACGGAATCAATTATTTTCTCAGATACTTCACTATTCTGAGAAAATTTTTCAATATCAATAGTTGTGAAACTTTTAATCTCCTGATTTAAATCCATGAAAATTGGCTCCCTTCAAATATATAAATATGCTTTATTTAAAAAGTCCTCTTAATTCTCCAATCATATATAACGATCCAAAAGCACAGATTACACTTGTTTCATCTATATTTTCAAGTGCAAGTTTCAAGCCATTCTCCACAGTTATCCCATCTTGGACATTATTTGAATATTGCTTCAAAATAACAGCAAGCTCACTAGAAGGTATAGCTCTTTCGTTATGTGGAGTTACTGTAATAATGGATTTGGCTTTTTTCGCTAACATTTCCATTATCTGATTGTAATCTTTGTCCCTCAGAAAACCTACTATAAATATTTTACTTTTATCCATAAAGTATTTATCTAAAGCAGCATTTAAGGACTGCCCACCCTCAAAATTATGGGCACCATCTATTAAAATTAATGGGGTTTTACTTATTATTTCCAGTCTTCCCGGCCATGTAGTTTTTGCAATACCATTTCTAATATTACTACTATCAATATTAAAACCTTTATTTACTAAAGCCTCACAGGTATCTATAGCAACTGCAACATTACGCAGCTGATGATCACCTAAAAGCCTAATATTCAAGTCCTTATAACCTCTGTAGTCAAATACTTGTCCCTCTAAACTATATTCCTTTAATGCTAGATAAGTCAAATCTACCTTGTGAATAGCAGAATTCTGGCTTTTACAAACCTGTTCAAACACCCGCTCTGCCTCAGGATCTTGAGGATATATAATAGTAACGCTATTAGGCTTAATTATCCCTGCCTTTTGATAGGCAATCTCTGCAAGTGTTTTACCCAGCCGGTCAGTGTGATCTAAGCTAATTGTTGTGATAACAGCCACCTCAGGCTGTTCTATTACATTTGTCGAGTCAAACCTTCCTCCAAGACCTACTTCCAAAACAACTATATCACAGCTGTTCCTATAAAAATATTCAAATGCAACTGCAGTAATAATTTCAAATTCTGTAGGGTGAGCTAACCCTTCATCTAGCATTAAACCAATTTTTATTTTAACAAACTCAATTATGTCGGCTAATTCATTCTGCTCTATTTCCTTATCATCAATTTTAATTCTCTCAGTAAATCCCTGTATATATGGAGAAGTAAATAGCCCTGTCTTGTATCCCGAATTAATTAGTATGCTGCTTATAAATGCAGCAGTAGATCCTTTCCCATTTGTTCCTGCAATATGAACAAACCTTAATTTCTCTTGTGGATTCCCCATAAAATTCATTAGTTTGGCAATGCTTCCCATTCCAAGCTTACTTCCGAATTTAAGGGTACCATGTATATATTTCATCGCTTCATCATAGTTCATGGTAAACCTCTACCTCCAATAATTGTAGAATTAATGTCAACTCCACACTTTACAAATAAACAATATCAGTTTTTTCCAATACAGTCAATTACAAAACTGTAAACAAAAATGCAAAAAAAGTAAAATTCATATTAGCAATTTACAACAAAAATTGAGTTCATTTATTTAACATCTCTATGATATCATCCTTTTTAAATATAGAAGTATTAATTCCCATACTGCCAAATAATATATTATCAAAAATTACCATCCTACACAGTTCAAATTTTTCATCTTCATTCAAATTAGCAAAAGCATCTAAATTGTTTTCAGAGCTTGATTTTAGTAAATAATATCTCACTCCAACTTTCGGAATAATCTTTCTAAATTCTTGATCGCACCAAACCCCACGAGGAATAAACGCATAAAATTCAAAGCCTTCTACCTTTTTGTTATCCATCCCTATTGAGAATATCGCTCGTCTAGCATTTACCGATATTCTCTTATTTTTATAATCTATGTTCATTCTTTCTAGTGAATCAACCAATTTAGAAATAAGGTTTCTGCTATCATTCTGACTTAAATTAAGTAAAGAACTATTTACTTCAATAATGATATCATCATCATCTTTTAGTGCAGATATTATTTCATAGCTAACTTGTGAATTGTCTATTTTTCTAGCAGAATATGATACCGAGAATTTTGACACTTCAGAATCTTTGCTATGGGTATTATCGGATATTTTAGCTTTAATATTTTTATCCATTATTCACCTCTTTATAAAAGATACTTATTTTGTTGATTAGATGCTTATATTATATTGGAACTTTACTATTTTGCCAATCTTGCCTCTAGCTGCTTTTTCTGCTGTTCATAGCCTGGTTTTCCAAGTAGTGCAAACATATTTTTCTTATAGGCTTCTACTCCAGGCTGATCAAATGGATTTACTGCAAGTAAATATCCACTAATTCCACATGCCTTTTCAAAGAAATATACTAAGTTTCCAAAATAGTATTCGCTCAGCTCTGGTACATTAATTATTAAATTTGGCACGCCGCCATCTGTATGAGCAAGAAGGGTACCCTCAAATGCTTTGTTATTGACAAAATGCATCTCTTGTCCTGCAAGGAAATTAAGGCCATCAACATTATCTTTATCTTGTTTTATAGTAATGCTCTTTTTTGACTTTCCAACATGTATAACAGTCTCAAATAAATTTCTAAGTCCATCCTGTATATACTGACCCATAGAGTGTAAATCTGTTGTAAAATCAACACCAGCCGGGAATATTCCCTTCTGATCCTTTCCTTCGCTCTCACCAAAGAGCTGCTTCCACCATTCACCAAAGAAGTGAAGTGCTGGCTCGTAATTAACCATTATTTCAATTGTCTTATTTTTGTTATACAATGCATTTCTTGAAGCGGCATACCTGTAACAATCATTGTTTTTGAAGTCAGAATCCTTATAGAGATTGTATGCATCAAGTGCACCCTTCATAATTATATCAATATCCGCTCCACATACAGCTATAGGTAGGAGCCCAACAGCGGTCAAAACAGAGAATCTTCCACCAACGTCATCTGGAATAACAAATGCTTCATAGCCTTCTTCATCAGCAAGCTTTTTCAATGCTCCACGTGCTTTGTCAGTAGTAGCGTAAATTCTCTTTTGAGCTTCCTGCTTACCATATTTATTTTCTAAATACTCCTTGAAAATTCTAAACGCCACTGCTGGCTCTGTAGTAGTACCCGATTTTGATATTATATTAACAGATACCTCTTTCCCTTCAATCAACTCTAATAGATCGGTAACATAAGTTGAACTTATATTGTTGCCTACAAAATAGATTTCTGGAGTTTTTCGCTTGTCTTTCGGTAGCATGTTGTAGAAAGAATGTGAAAGCATTTCGATTGCTGCTCTTGCACCTAAATAAGATCCTCCAATACCAATTACTATCAGTACCTCAGAATCTGATTTAATTTTTTCAGCAGCCTTCTTAATTCTGGCGAATTCTTCTTTGTCATAATTTAATGGTAGGTCAACCCAACCTAAAAATTCATTTCCAGTGCCAGTCTTCTCATGCAACATTTCATGAGCCATTTTAACTTGCCCTTCTAAATAATTAATCTCATATTCACTCAAAAAACTTGATGCCTTTGAGCTATCAAATGTAATTTTATCCATAATTATCCTCCTAGTTACAATTTTTTCTATTTAGATGTTACTTAAAAAAATTTATCTTTATCAGTATACCATTGGAATTTACTAATTTAAAGTTATAATTCCATTTTTTACGCATTTCACGCATTTTTATATACTTATTTAAACCCTTGCAATCTATTGTTCAAAACTCATCTAATTCTAAGTAACCTATTTTACAATTTTGTTTATTCAATCCATTTTTCGAAATATTTACTAGGTAATAAAATGTATTATGTGGATAACAATAATATTAAATGAGGATTAACTTCATTTCAATATTATTATTACAAAGGAGAACTACTATGTCAAATCCTAAAACTCCACTTGTTGCAGATAGCAGAAGCGCTTTAACAAAATTCAAGATGGAATGTGCTGCTGAAATAGGCATGACACAATTTACAAAAGAAAATAACGACCACTATAAGGGAGATCTCACTTCAAAGCAGAACGGTTCAGAAGGTGGCCCTATTGGCGGACAGATGGTAAAGAGAATGATAGAGCAATATGAAAACAACATGAAATAAGCTAAGTATACAAAAAAACATCAGGGAGAGTATTCTCTACTGATGTTTTTTTTCCTTTTCTTCATTTCTCCCGAAATAGCAACAATATCCTCGATATCTTTATGGAGTTATCTCAATACATAATCCTTAGTACTCATGTAATCTATAAGGCTCTTTGCAAATGCGTTTATATCATCGCTGGAAAGTGTCTTTTCATTTGAGCCAATAACAAATCTAAACGTCATGCTCTTCTTACCTTCTGGCAAGCTCTTTCCAGTGTAGATGGTGACAAATTCAAAGTCATTTAAAAGGTCTGACTTAAATGCATGAATATCTTCAAGTAATTTGTCAAAGGTAACACCATTATCAACGATGAAGCTATAGTCAAGTACAACTTCAGGGAATTTCGATGGTTCTTTGTACTTGACCGTATCAGTATTGATTGCCTGCAGAACATCTCTATTTATCTCTAGAACAGCGATGTTAAGTTTTTTACCTATGTTCTTCTTTATCATTGGATGAACAACAGCAATATAACCCATTAAGCTACCCTTGTAGCTTACATCAACAGACTTCATAGGGTGAACCCAGTTGTATTCACTAGTGCAAACAGCAAAGTCAAGAGTTGCATTCTTTATTGTTTTGGATATAAAGGTAACCATTCCCTTTAAATCATAGAACAGGTCATCCTCACTCTTAATTTTGCTTGCTGCTAATATACATATATTTTTATGCTGCTCACACTTTTCCTTTGTGCTCGAAGCCTTGAAAACACTTGCAATTTCAAACATACAAAAATCCTCATATGTCTTTTCATTCTTCTCGGCAAAACCCAGCATTCCTGGAACCATACTGTCCCTCAAGGTATTTGAATCCTGTGCTTGTGGATTTAGAACCTTTACTTGCGCATTAGTTTCAATCCCCATTTTGCTGTTAAAGGTATTATCATACCAGATATAGCTATTTACCTCGCTAGCATCAAATCTTTCAGAAAGTAATTCTTTTATTTTATTTTCTGTAATTCTTTCTTCATTATATTGCAGTGGCTTCAAAGCGATGTCAAGCGTTTGTGGAACTATATTGTCATAGCCAAATATTCTAGTGATTTCCTCTATAATATCCACCTTCATTGTGATATCCTTTGTTGCTCTGAAGGTAGGAACCTTGATTTTAAATGTATCACCGTCAACATCAACTACGAATTCCAATGATCTTAAAATATCTGCCATTTTTTCTGTAGTCAAGTTGTTTCCTATATATTTATCGATGTAGGGTTTTGTAATTGTAATATTAATAGGCTCAAGTTTGTTGCAATAAATATCGGTTAAAGCAGATGCAAATTGGATGTCTGCTTGCATATCCCTTAATAGCTTAACAAATCTCTGTATTGCTAAAACAGTCATATTAGGGTCAATCATCTTTTCATAACGCGCGCTTGCTTCTGTACGAAGACCAATTTTAGTTGAACTCTTCCTTGTAGAAGCACCTTCAAAGGTAGCAGACTCCAACAAAATAGATGTAGTGTCCTCCAAAACCTCTGAGTCTTCTCCACCCATTATTCCCGCTATCGCCACTGGCTTCTCTTTATTGCAGATTAGCAGAACCTCTTCTGGTAATTTTCTCTCTGAACCATCAAGAGTCTTGAACAATGTGGGCTCTTTTGTAGACCTGACAACTATTCCACTCTCTACCTGTCTGCTGTCAAATGCGTGCATTGGCTGACCCATTTCAAGCATCAAATAGTTTGTAAGGTCAACCAGAGGTGAAATTGATCTCATTCCACAATAAAACAATCTTACCTTCATGTTCATTGATGTTTTAAGCTTCTTTATTCCATCTATTTTAAGTACTGAATATCTCAAGCATTTTTCGGTATCTTCAACCGAAATATTCAGCCTTTCTTTGCTTACTGCACCCTCAAGACTATCTACTTCCATTGGCTTTAATTCTCTTCCATAAATAGCTGCAACCTCACGAGCAATACCATAATGTCCCCATAGATCAGGTCTATTTGTGAGAGATTTATTATCTATCTCAACAATAACATCATCAATATTTATAATTGATTTGATGTCAGTGCCAGGTGCATAATCTCCATCTAATATGAGAAGACCAGTATGATCATCACTAATACCCAGTTCCTCCGCCGAGCATAGCATTCCAAAGCTTTCTACCCCAACTAGCTTCACTTTTCCAAGCTCAGGAAGCTTCTTTACCGAACCGCCTATCTTTGCTAATGGAACTAAAATACCCTCAGCAACATTGGGAGCTCCACATACTACTTGTAGTATTCCATCACCTGAATCAACCTGAGCAATTTTAAGCTTTTTGGATTCCGGATGTGGAATCACGCTCAAAACCTTACCAACTACTACCTTTTGAATATCCTGTCCAACAAATTCTACTTCTTCTACCTCTGCTGTAGACATGGTAAATCTATACCAAAGCTCTTTTATATCTATACCTTCTAAATCAACATAATCTTTTATCCAATTTAATGATATTTTCAATTTGCTCGCCCTCCTATCTTACCGAAAATTGTTCCATTGCCCTCAAATCTCCTGAGTTGAGAACACGGATATCGCTGATTCCATATTTCATCATTGCAAGTCTTGTGAGTCCTACGCCAAATGCAAAGCCTGTATATACGTCTGGGTCAATGCCACCCGCACGTAAAACACTTGGATGAACCATTCCACATGGCAACAATTCTAACCAGCCTGAATGCTTACAGGTTGGGCAGCCTTTTCCGCCGCATATCATACAGTTCAAATCTAGCTCAAAGCCTGGCTCAACGAATGGGAAGAAGCCCGGTCTTAATCTTACCTTTACATCTCTATTAAACACCTCTGACAATAGAAGTTTCATAACATATATTAAGTTTGCGATAGATACATTTTTATCTATCATCATGCCTTCCAGCTGAAAAAAAGTATTTTCATGTGATGCATCGGTGCTCTCATTTCTAAAGCATCTGCCTGGAGCAATAATCTTTAGAGGTGCTCCATACTTTTGCATGGCTCTTACCTGACATGGAGAAGTATGTGTTCGGAGTAGCGAACCATTCTCTAGCCAATATGTGTCCTGCATATCTCTTGCAGGGTGATTCTTAGGTATATTTAGTGCTTCAAAGTTAAAGAACTCATCTTCAGCCTCAGGTCCATCAACAATGTTAAAGCCCATTCCTGTAAATATTCTCTCTATTTCCTTTTGAACAATAGTTACTGGGTGCAGTGAACCTACTTTAAACTGAGTGCCAGGCAATGAAATATCAAAGCTTGAGCCACTGCTTAAGGACCTCTTCACATCATTTGCACTGAGTTCCTTGAATTTTGCCTCCAAAAATTCGACCAATTCATTTTTTAATACATTTGCCTCTTGTCCAAATTGCTTTCTTTCCTCAATAGCCAGATTTTTGAGATCCTTGAGCATTTCTGTCAATTCTCCCTTTTTGCCTAGCAGCTTTACTCTAAGCTCTTCAACCTCCACACTGCTGGCAGCTTGTTTTATTTTACCAATAGCAATGTCTCTTAAATTACTGATGTTTTCAATCACGTCTATAATCTCCTTTCATTACATACTATCTAGACTGTGCCCATTCTGAGCGCATTATAAAAGCCCCCATCCCTATAAAAGGGACGAAGGCATTCTTCGCGGTACCACCCAGATTTTTTAGTAATATAATTCTATATGCACTAAACTCTTTGTAATGTAACGGTTTTCACCGGTAGCCCCTACATCTGATAATTAACTATGAATACTATTACCCTATCGTTCAGTTTCTAAAGTAAATAATAGCATCAATCATTTTATCCTGTTCAGAGCCACAGCTTCGGAGGGAACTTGGGCGAATAGTTGCTAAAGGTACTTACAGCCTATGATACCTTCTCTCTGGAACATCTTGTTCTCGCTTACTTTTCTCCATCATTGCTTTTATAGTATTTATTATATTCATAATACTTGTTATATGTTAGTTATTATAGCAATATAGATTAAAACATTCAAGGGTTGAATTTTTATTATGTCCATGAGAAAAATAAATAGCCATTAAAAGAATCTATAAACAAATAAATGTATGGACAAAAATAGAATGTTATTTACTTTACATATTTCAGCTGAAATTTATACTTAAGGAATATAATAACATCTTCTGTTTTGTTGAGCTTATTACTTCTATCAAGTATAATTAAATAACTGAACAAAAGTTTTTTTCTTTATTTTTTCCTTTATAAATTAGAAGTATTATATATAAAATCCTGGGGGGCTTGGCGATGAAAACATTTTTGAAGATAATAATAGTTGTTATGCTAACAGCTATTATATCTGATATAGCAGCAAGCTTCTATTTTTATAATATTTCTATAGCTCGGTCGAAAAGAGACTTTCTCTCACAGGATGTCGCTTTGAAAAAGTCTGTTCCAGCAAGCGCCGTGATTAGCTTAAACAAAGTTTCTGAAAACGAAATAGATTGGTTTAATCCTCAGACTTATGAAGGTATTGACATAATATCTGATGATGGTTTAAAACTTAAAGGCTACTATTTAAAAGCAAAAATACCTACCTCTAAAACAGTAATACTAGCTCATGGATATTCCTCACAGGGTACGTTTATGGGATCCTACGCTAAGTTTTATTATGAAAAGCTTGGTTACAATGTTTTACTACCAGATGATAGAGGGCATGGAAAAAGCGAAGGTGATTATACAGGTTTTGGTTGGTTAGACAGAAAAGACTATTTGAAATGGATAGGCTTTATTATACATAAAGTTGGACAAGACTCTCAGATTGTTCTCCATGGAGTTTCAATGGGAGGAGCAACGGTTTTAATGACCAGCGGCGAAGAGCTACCAGAAAATGTAAAGGCAGTAGTATCAGATTGTGCCTATACCTCTGTGAAGGCTGAGCTTGAGTATCAATTGAAGAGAATGTATCATTTACCTTCATTCCCAATAATCAATAGCACTAGTATTTTAACTAAGCTTAGAGCAGGATATTTTTTAGAAGAAGCCTCGGCATTAAAGCAAGTGAAGAAAAGCAAAACCCCTATTTTATTTATTCACGGAGCTGCAGATGAATATGTTCCCTTTTATATGGTAAATGAACTTTATGAAGCTTGCAATAGTGAAAAAGATCTTCTAGTTGTACCCAATGCAGGGCATGGTGCTTCCTATAGTACTGATAGTAATGGATATATAAATAAGGTACGTGAATTTATAGGAAAATACGTAAAATAATCAGAGTTCATAGCTTCGAGGGCACTGCAAAAGTCCCTCAGTACATTCTGAAGAACAGGAAATATATGAACTTAAGATGTCTATACAAGTATTACAAAGCATTTCTTTGTCTGACAATTTCATAAATCATTATTGCCGCAGCCACTGCCGCATTCAGGGACTCAGCCTTCCCCGGCATTGGTATTTTTACAAGTCTGTCTGCTATTTCCGCCGTCTCCTCGCTTATGCCATTGGCCTCATTGCCAACGATAATTGCATTTTTACCAGAAAGTTCTTCATCATAATAATTATTTTGACCATTTAAGTGTGCAGCAATTATTTTATAGCCTGATTCTTTTAACAAGCCTATTATTTCATTTATGTATAAACCTTCAAAGATTGGCAAATGAAAAATCGAGCCCATAGTTGATCGTAGGACCTTGGGAGAGAAAAGATCAACACAGCCCTTGGTCAAAATAACGGCTGATACTCCGGCTGCATCGGAGGTCCTTATAATTGTTCCTACATTTCCCGGATCTTGAAGACTATCTAATATTACAACAGAACTTCCTTGTTTAATAACCGAATCAAATACAAATTCGCTCTTTCTCAAAACAGCTAGAATTCCCTGTGGTGTTTGGGTATCTGATATTTCCTTAAACAACTTTTCGGGTACAAGAGAGCAATCGTCACATACTGCTGTAATCCTTTCTATTATCTCTTCCCCACCCTTTAGGCTTTGAAGTTTATCTGAAATAATCACCTTTACGATGGCTTGTCCATTATAAATAGCCTCACTTACAAATCTTATCCCTTCAACAAAATAAAGGCCCTGAGCATCTCTATTCTTTTTCAAGTGCAAAGCCTTTATTTCTTTTATGGTATTGTTCTGACTGCTCTCAATATAGTTCATTAAAACTTCCTCCTATATCCTTAGGCTCGCTTAGCGTAAGCTAAATTTCACGTTTACCTAATGCCTTAATTACATTTTCAATAGTCAAACTGGCTACATCTATAAGCCATTCTCTCTCATGAATATTCCACAAATAATGTGCATCTGAAGAATACACCTTGTTCATATTACTTATTTTAGGATCCTTTTCTAATACTATTTTCTGAGCATTTTTATCACTTATTTCTACACAATGAATATCTATATCCTCTGGCATAATGCCAAAGCTTGAGAGAATAGAATTGGCTTGTCTGTCTATATGTGCTGGAATTGCAAGTCCACCAAGCTCGTGATTCACAATCTGAAAAACCTCATTAATGGTAATAGAAGCTGAGGTTAGAAGCAACCTATCCTCACTACAAATAAGCTCATCATGCTCGTTTAGCAAGAGCTGCTCTCCAAAAATTTCTTTTTTATTTCTGATATTGGGAAGTTTTGAGTAAACTAATTTTTGCATAAATTCTGCACTTTTTACATCAGGAAACAGGCAAACTACATGTATCTCCTCAGAGGTTTCAATCTCCATTGCTGGAATTACAAGCAATGGAGTATTTCTTGCACAGTCCAAAACTGCCTGTACATTTGCACATGAATTATGATCAGTTATAGCTATGACGTCTAAACCCTTCAGTATGCTCATATTAACAATATTGTTGGGTGTCATATCATTATCTGCACACGGAGATAATGAAGAATGTATATGTAAATCATATGCAACTTTCAAAATTCCCTCCAAAAATCAAAGTAAATTTGACTTAATAACTCTTTTGCTTATCTCAAAAGCGCTGTATTGTGAGCTAACAATTGTAATTCCATTTTCATTTGCCTTCTTAAGTGTTAGTTCCTCCACCTCAATACCTTCTGGAATAATTACACATGCAACGTCAGTCATCACGGCAACTGCCGATACATTGACATTTGTAAGAACCGTAATCCATGCATCACCTTTTTGCGCATGAGACATTACCCAGCTAAGCAAATCACAAATATATATATTTTCTATTTTTAACTCATTTTTGCTTTGAGTTAATGTCTTACCGTCTATGTTTTTAATAAATTCTTCAAAAGTCATAATAACCTCCATATGCCGCTTTTTATTCAGTTGTATCTTTATCCATTACAGGAGGCATTTTTCCTCCTAGATCCACCATTTCTTCTGCTAGATCCCTAATTCGTTGTCTTAGCTTGAAAATGCAATCTGTTTCATTTGCAATCTCTCTGACAATATCCTCGGCAAGTGCACGACAGTTTGGTGCACCACATGCACCACAATCCAGTCCAGGCAAATCAGCATATATTTTTTCAAGCTTTTCTAGCTTCTCCATGGCTTTTGACACATCCTGGTCAAGCTTCATAACAGGCTTGTACTCAACATTAGATGTCCAAACAAGCTCTTCATAGCTTTTTTTATCCATGTTCTTGATGTCTCTTTTTGAAGCCGCATTTATGTGCTTTTTAAGAGTTGTTTTGGCAATAAATACATTTGCTATCGTCAAAGGCCCTCCTAAACATCCACCAGAGCATGAAAGCGCTTCAACAAAATCAATGTCACTAAGCCTATCTTCCTCTATCTCATCAAATATTTTTATGACATTGTGAATACCATCAACAGCTAGTACATTATATGTCTCCAAAGCTCCACTTTCTCCCCCAGCATTAGCCCAGTCTATGCCCTCTAATCCTGCTAAGGCTAGTTTTGAACTATCATCTACCTTACTCAAAGCCGATAGTAACTTTATATAAATATCTTTAATTGATATTACGCCATCAACATATGATTTTTGTTTTTCATATGGAGATTTTACGCTAGTAACTTTTGCAGCACATGGTGAAATAAAAAATACGCCTATATCCTCCATAGCTATTTTGTATTTCTCATGCACCTCATTTTTTGCTATTTTTGCTGCAACCTCCATAGGAGATTCTAATTTAACGATATTTTCAATTAAGCTAGGAAATCTAACTTGAATAAGCCTTACAACGCTCGGACAAGCGGCTGATATCATTGGTTTTTTTATATTAGGGTTCTTTAGGAGCTGCCTAGTTGCTTCACTTACTATTTCTGCCGCCCGTGCAACCTCATAAACGTAATCAAACCCAATTAATCTAAGGGCATTTAAAATGTTATTCCTAGAGTATTTCTTATCAAATTGTCCATAAAGTGACGGTGCAGGCACTACCACTTTGTATTTGAACTCATTAATCATATCCAAACTATCACTAATGGCAGTTTTGGCATGATGTGGGCATACACGTATACACTCACCACAATCTATGCATCGCTCATTGATTATTTGAGCCTTGCTCTTTCGTACCCGAATAGCCTCAGTAGGGCATCTTTTGATACAATTGGTGCACCCTCTGCACTTATCCTTGTCAAGATTAACAGAATGGAAATACTCTTTCACACTAACCTCCATAAGCCGCATAGAGCAGCCACAAAATGTAATAGCATTATTATGAGAAGTACACAGTTAAAACTATCTTTGTGCCCTTCCCAACCTCAGTAAATATTTCTAGCTTATCAGCATATTTTTTTATATTTGGAAGCCCCATTCCAGCACCAAATCCCATTTCTCTAATGTTATCCGAAGCTGTTGAGTATCCCGCTTTCATTGCAAGCTCTACATCTGGAATCCCAGGCCCATAATCAATGATATTAATAATAACTTTATCACTGCTAATCTCTACATCTGCATACCCACCATTGCCATGAATAACTGCATTAATTTCAGCTTCGTACATAGATATAGCAGCCTTTTTGATTTTATCTGATGATACCCCTATTTGTGTTAGCTTCTTTTTGACGTTACTCGAAGCCTCTCCCGCTGTAACAAAGTCATTTGCAGGTATATCATATCTTAGCTTTATTGTGCTCATTGTTAGCCTCCATAAGCCGCATAGCGGCCACAAAATGCAAAACCTACTATCCTTCGGACGCTAATTGAATCACTTCTTTATCTTTACAACCTGTAAATCCAATCTCGTAAATTTTGCCGCATGAAACAAACATTGAGAATTCGGTCGACATCAAAACAATATTTTTCTCTTTAGCCAGTTCAACCATACTGCCTAACGGAAGCTTCCCTCTTACAAAAATTACTGCCTTAATGTCCATCATTTCTGCAGTTCGAATAACCTGTAAGTTTATAAGTCCCGTAAGTAAAACAACATTTTCAGTTACATACGCCATTACGTCACTCATCAAGTCTGAACCACAGGCAGCCGTGACCTCGTAATTCAAAGAGTATTCTCCAGTAACAACCTGTGCTTTCAGTATTTCAGAAATTTTACTTAGTTTCATCTTTTTCCACCTCTGATAAAGTTTGTACTTAAACTCTTCACTTTCTATTATTCACTATTCACCCAAAAAAGCAACCTCCACCAACAAATTCTTTTACGATTGAATTAATTGGAATATCCTTCGCATCTATTGGCAAAAAGTAGTTTAAGAACTCTATTAATCTTTTTACCTCAGAATATCTTTCGTTTTCAGGGCCAAGTTGCATCAAGAGTGGCTCTGCATATGTCTTGAGCAAGCATAATTCATATATAAGCGACGAATTAAACATAATGTCAGCATTCTCTTGATAAGGAAATATATTTTTCTCTTCACCCCTTCTTACAGATGGCCATCTATTAATAGTATTTATTGCGGAACAGCCCCTGAACTGGCTATCTCTTACTATTCTCCTGATTATTCTAGTATCAGTAGAGGGTATCCTATTGTGGTCATCAATATTTATTGAAGTCAGAGCACTGACATAAATTTTATATTTGTCTTCTGGTGAAATAGACTCAGTGAGCTTATCATTCAAACCGTGTATTCCCTCGATGACAAGTATATTATTCTTATTCAATACCATACTTTGTACAACAGGTTCTCTCGACCCGGTCTCAAAATTATAAATAGGTACTTCTACCTCATTACCATTGAGTAATTCCGAAAGATGCTTATTAAAAAGTTCAACGTCAATCGCCTCTAATGCTTCGAAATCATACTCTCCATTCGAATCAATCGGTGTTCTATCTCTATTAACAAAATAATTATCTAAAGAAATAGTCTTAGGAACAAAGCCATTAACTCTCAGCTGAATTCCTAATCGATTGGCAAATGTTGTCTTTCCCGATGAAGAAGGCCCAGAGATCAGGACAATTCGCTTCTCCTCCTCATGATTTGTTATTTTATCAGCAATTTCAGCAATCTTTTTCTCATGAAGAGCCTCATTCACCCTAATCATATTCCCTATTTCACCGGCTTTAACAATATCATTTAATGCTCCTACATTTTCTACTCCCAATATTCTTACCCATTTTTTATACTCAATGAAAACTTTGAATAGCTTTTTTTGTTCCTTAAATAGCGGAAGAACTTCTGGTTCTGATTTTGATGGAAACTGAATTACAACACCTGGCTGATGATATTTAAGAGCAAAACAATTAATATAGCTAGTATCTGGCACCATATACCCATAAAAATAATCTTCGTAGCCTCCACAGTTATAAACTGTGACATATGGTTTTTCCCTATGCTCTAAAACATCATTCTTATCTAGCCTGCCAGTTTTTTTGTATAGTGCCTTAGCATCTTTTATAGAAATAGTCCTTTTTTCAAATGGAATTCTACTTTTAACAATCTCCCTCATTCTCTTGTCAACTTCTTCTACATCAGCCTCTCCTAGGTCCTCGCTTCCGTTTATTTCGCAGTATACTCCGTTGCTCATAGGATGGCTTATCACAACACTCCTGTCAGGAAGAATTTCATTGACTGCTTTTATAAAAATGAAATAAAGACTTCTTCTATATATTCTCATACCATCTTCATCAGTAAGGTCTATAAATTCAATTTCCGAGTTTTCGTTTATCTCGTAACTTAATTCCTTAATATCATTATTAACTCTGGCAGCAACAATATTAGAAATATAATCCTTTTCAAAATGTTTACTAAACTCAAACAACGAAGTATTTTGTTGAACTTCATATTGTACATTATTTAAAGTGACGATTATTTTATTATTGTTCATACTATCCTCCATGCACCACTAGTTGCATCCAAAATGATACAATCGAAAATCTATGGCACAAAACTGTATTTGTCATATAGCTTTTTTTCTTACTTCATCTATTCTATATGTAATGTAAAATATCCTTTTATATGTATTTAATTCAGTTTTGAGTGTGGAATATCTTTGAATCTTAAAGCATAGTGTTTGCCTACTTTTTTTTGCAAATAGTGTTTCCATAAATCTAACTAGTATTTGACAGTATATTGGCTATAATATACAATGAAACGTGGTTGATAAACGAATTACGAGAGGTTATAAAAATGCCAGATATAAAAGCGGAAATTAAAAAAGAAGTATCACGTAGAAAGACGTTTGCTATTATTTCTCACCCTGATGCCGGTAAAACTACATTAACAGAGAAATTACTCCTATACGGTGGCGCCATTAGGTTGGCTGGTTCTGTAAAGTCAAGGAAAGCAAGTAAATACGCTGTATCAGATTGGATGGAAATCGAAAAACAAAGAGGAATTTCTGTTACCTCTAGCGTTATGCAGTTTGAATATAACGATTTTTGCATTAATATACTGGATACCCCTGGTCATCAGGACTTCAGTGAGGATACTTACCGAACTCTAATTGCAGCTGATAGTGCTGTCATGCTTATAGATGGTGCAAAAGGTGTTGAAGCACAGACAGTTAAGCTTTTTCATGTATGTAAGCTGAGAGGTATTCCTATATTTACGTTTGTAAATAAAATGGATCGTGCCAGCAAAGATCCCTTCGAATTGATGGAGGAAATTGAAAGAGTTCTTGGTATTCGTTCTTATCCAATGAATTGGCCTATTGGTACAGAAGGTGACTTCAAGGGCATCTACAATCGTAATCTATCTCAGATTGAGCTTTTTACTGGTGGTGAACACGGACAAAATCGAGTTTCATCTCGTGTTGGAAAGGTTGATGACGCCATCTTTGATGATCTTTTGGGAAGTCATTACCATGATAAGCTTTGTGAGGACATAGAACTTTTGGATATGGCTGGAGATACATTTGATAAAAAGAAAATTCTAAGTGGTGAGCTAACTCCTTTGTTCTTTGGTAGTGCAATGACCAATTTTGGAGTACAGCCATTTTTAGAAGAATTTCTTGAACTTGCGCCTTCTCCTGGAGTTAAAGTAACTTCTGAGGGTGAAATTGACCCTGTAAGTGACAAGTTTTCAGGCTTTGTATTTAAAATACAGGCTAATATGAATCCTACACATAGAGATAGACTAGCTTTTTTAAGAATTTGTTCAGGCAAATTTACAAAAGGTATGGCTGTTAAGCACGTAAATACAGGAAAAGAAATTCGTCTCTCACAGCCACAGCAGTTCATGGCACAAGAGCGTACAATTGTCGAGGAAGCTTATGCCGGTGATATTATAGGGTTGTTCGATCCAGGTATCTTTAACTTAGGAGACACCTTGTATGAGGGTAATGAGAATATCAAGTTTGAGGGTATTCCTATATTCCCTGCCGAATTCTTTGCAAGAGTTACGTCAGCTGACACTATGAAAAGGAAGCAATTTATAAAAGGTATAGACCAGCTTTCTGAAGAAGGAGCAATTCAAGTTTTCAAGCAAATTGACATTGGTATCGAAGCGCTAATCATTGGCGTTGTCGGTGCACTTCAATTTGAAGTATTAGAGTTTAGATTGAAAAACGAGTATGGTGTTCAGCTTCGTGTTCAAAATCTCCCTTATAGACATGCAAGGTGGATAGAAAATGAGAGCATGGATCCAAGGAAGCTCAATCTGCCTAGTACAGCCATTATTGTAGAAGACAAAATTGGTAGGAACTCTGTTTTATTTGAAAATGAATGGTCAATCCGACTTGCAGAGGAAAGAAATAAAGGATTGAAGTTAATTGACATTGCGACTCAAGATTTTAAAGTTTCATTTAAGCAAAAATAATATAATTTTATAAATTGTTTCAGAATGCTTGACAAAACGCACAAACCTATTTATAATAAGTCTTGCGCTTGTCGTTGGGATGTCGCCAAGTTGGTAAGGCACCAGATTTTGATTCTGGTATCCGTTGGTTCGAGTCCAGCCTTCCCAGCCATTTGATCCATTAGCTCAGTTGGTAGAGCACTTGACTTTTAATCAAGGTGTCCGCAGTTCGACCCTGCGATGGGTCACCAAAAAGAACTATCTCTAAATTCTATTTAGAGATAGTTCTTTTTTTATATTGCAAAAATTCCATTGACATGATTAAATTTAATATGGGGTGATAATTTGATTAAAAAAGAACCTATAGAGACAAACTATTTTTTAGAATCCCCCTCTATAGGTTCCTTTTTATTTTGGAACAGTTCCTTTATTTTTTTAATTTTCAGATTTTTTATCTTCTCCATCATCCACTTTTGATTTCTTTATCTTCCTTCTAACTACCCTATAAAGTAAATATCCAATCAACCCCAAAGGTATAACTACTGGCAATGCTGATGCTATAGCTACTATGAAATCCTGTAAAAAGTCCCACAGTCCTATTACACTATTTTTAAATCCAAATGCTATACGAGAGAAAAATCCATTTTTCTCTTTAGGTATCACTGGCTTTATTACTTCAACTTCTTTAATACTTACCGCCAATGTAGAGTATTCTACAAGTGAATCCCACTTTTTGAGTGTTCCAGTGTAGTTTTCTATTTCATAGTTGGTTGTCTGGAGCTCCTTTTCTATTTTTAAGATATCATCCATCTTATCAGCCTTCTGTAGAAGGGCCTGTAAACGCTCCAGCTGTATTCTAAGGGACTTTAGACGTGCTTCTGTATCAAAGTACTTATCGGTGACATCTTCCCCGTTTGATTGCTCTAATACAACCGTACCAAATTTCTTTAAATCGATAAAAGCCTGATTATATTTTACCTTGGGTATTCTAAATAAGTATTCTGCACTTTTTAGACCTTCATATCCTATCCCTCCACCGTTAACAGATGAATTTTGTTGATAGCCTCCAATTAAAGTTATATATTCAGACAAGTTTGTTCTAGTTTTTTCGAAATCCAGAGTTTGAAAATTAATTTGACCTGTAAAAATCATCTTCTGGCTGACATCAAATACCTTTCCAGCTAAGCCTTCGCTCTGAGTTGAAGTAGTTTTCACCTCATTAGATGCACTGGAGCTAGGAGCAACCGGAGCAACGATGTCAGCTCCTGAATTACTATCTTGCATCCCATCGTTGCTTTGACTGAATTGAACAGAAACATCACTTTTTGCAACTTCAGTACTATTATTAGTTTTAGTGCTACCACATCCAATCATGGAAGTGGTTATAACTAGAATTAAAAGCCATATGCATAATTTTTTATACAAAATATCATCCCCCTATATCTTTTTGATTATCATAAATTTGCTATATATTTTTAGACGTGTGGAAAACAAAAATGTTTCAAATTTGTAGAATTAAGTAAGTAACATAAAAAAAAGAGCAAAAGCAGATGTAATCTGCTTTTGCTCTTTTTTTGGGGTGGGTAGTGGGGTTCGAACCCACGACATCCAGAACCACAATCTGGCGCTCTAACCAACTGAACTATATCCACCATGTAAAATATACTTAGTTTAGATGGAGTTTTAACTCCGTCTAGTCTTTAGCCGCACTTATTTCTAAGCTTGGCAACACTTATCTCTCGCTTATAAAGAGGGAGTATTAGTAATGCCACTGAGATAACAAGGTGACGCTAGACACATTTGATATTTTACGGTACATAAGTATATTTGTCAATAGGTAAAAGTAATTTAAAATTTTAGTGACTCTAAAATTAGAAAATTTCTCTTCAAATCAAATGATAATTATGCTTCCAGCTAGTATAATTATAGTTGTTAAGGCTTATTTTAAACTGCTTCTAATACATTAAATTGCGAATTGTATAATTTATAATAATGCCCTTTCAATTCTAATAGCTCATCATGTGTTCCTCTCTCTATAATAGATCCGTCATCTATGTACATTATGCAGTCTGCATTTTTTATGGTTGATAGCCTATGTGCTATTATAAACGAGGTTCTTCCTTTGAGCAACCTTTGTAGACCGGCTTGAAGTGCTAATTCTGTTTTTGTATCAATACTTGAAGTAGCCTCATCAAGAATTAGTATTCTAGGATCTGCTAGCAAAGCCCTCGCAAAAGAAATCAGCTGCCTCTCACCTATAGATAGACGTGTTCCTCTTTCATTTATCTCAGTATTATATCCATCTTGTAGATTCATAACAAAATTATGCGCGCATACAGTCTTAGCAGCCCTTATGGCTTCTTCGTCAGTGGCATCTGGCCTTGCATACTTTATATTGCTCATAATGGTTCCTGAGAACAGGAAGGTATCCTGTAGCATTACACCCATCTGTGTCCTAATGGAATCTAAAAATACATTTTTAATATTGATTCCATCTATTAATACTTCACCAACCTCAACATCATAAAATCTGCTTAAAAGGTTTATTATTGTGCTCTTTCCTGCTCCAGTAGGCCCAACAAGCGCAATTGTACTACCCTTATCTACTTTGAAATTTATATTATTAAGAATCTTAATTCCTTCATCATAGCTAAAGGTAACATTTTTGAATTCAACCCTACCTTCTATTGATGGCATTCTGTAGGCTCCTGGGAGGTTGGCAATAGCTGGTTCTTCATCTATGGTCTCAAAAATTCTTTCTAAATATGCCATGGAATTTATCATTGCATTATAGAAGTTGCCCATATTAGTGATTGGTTGCCAAAATCTCCATATATAACTGATGAATACAATCAAAACACCCACTGTTATGTCTTTTACAAAAAATATTCCGGCAAAATACAACAGTATTACTCCCACTGTAGATATTGTTTCTATTATTGGCCATAAAATTAAATTTGATTTAACATATTTCATCCATGCTTTTCTGTATAGGGTGCTTAGTTGGTGAAATATGCCTTCATTTTGCTCCTCACGAGCAAATGACTGAGTAACCCTTACCCCACATATGCTCTCGTGTATATAGGCATTCAAATTCGACTGTTTCATACTAAGTGCCTGCGTATTTCTGCGCTGTATATCTTTTATAAGCAATATACATATGAATAAAGGTGGTAATCCAACTAAGCTTATAATTGTCAGCTTCACATTAATGAACAGCATAAAAACAACAATACACACTAGCGTAAACATATCTGTAATAAAGTTTATAAAGCCATTTGAAAGCAGATCACTTAACGAATTTACATAATTCACAACTCTAACCAGTATTTTCCCATGAGGTCGGCTGTCGTAGTATGAAAACGGTAGTTTTTGAAGCTTATAAAAAATGTCTTCTCTTATTTTTTTTACTATGTTATTTCCTACCTTTGACATCAATTTTACTCTGTATTTAAAACAAATAGCATTAACTATTAACGTAACTGCAAAAATTCCAGATAACACAAATAAACCGGCTATATCCTTGTGTGGAATTTTAATGTCAATTGCATTTTGTACAAGCAGTGGACCTAAAAGGTTTGCAACGCTGGCTAGCAGCATGAGTATGACAGTTATAGTCATTGTAAATTTATAAGGCTTTAAATATCTGAGCAGCCTAATCAAATCTTTTGTTTTAAATTTAGTGATCAGTTCTTCATCTACATCATATTTATTTCTTGCCATTATCCGACCTCTTTTTCTGAGCTACCATCAAAGTCCCCAAATTGGCTAAGGTAAACATTATAATAATACCCACGCAAATTAATTAGTTGCTGATGCGTACCTCGCTCTATTATTTCTCCATTATTTAAGACAATTATTTGGTCTGAATTTTTTACTGATGATATTCTATGCGCGATTATAAACGTAGTTTTATTATTGTAAAAGGACTTTAAGGTCTTATGAATTTCAAACTCTGTCTCCATATCAACACTGGAGGTTGTATCATCTAATATTAATATTGATGGATTTTTTAGTATGGCTCTTGCTAGAGCAATCCTTTGTCTTTGACCTCCTGATAAGCCCACTCCTCGTTCGCCCACAACTGTTTCATATCCCTCTGGTAGCAAAGAAATAAACTTATCTGCATCAGCTATCCCTGCAGCCTGTTTTACTGATTCATAAGGGGCATCAGGAACACCATATGCAATGTTTCCCTCAATTGTATCTGAAAACAGAAATACGTCCTGCATTGCAACAGATATTTTTGCACGAAGGATTCTAAGGTCAATATCCTTAACATTGACATTGTCAACAAGCACCTCTCCCTCACTGCAATCGTAAAATCTACATATAAGATTTACCAAAGTTGACTTTCCTGAACCTGTAGGTCCTATTATTGCAACTGTTTGCCCAGGCTTTGCTTTGAGGTTGATATTTTTAAGTACCTCACCATTATCATATCCAAAGCTAACATTTTTGAACTCAACTATTCCAGTTATATCTTGTTCCGCTGGTTTTTCAGTATTACTTATTGCAGATTGTATGTAAAAGAACTCCCTAATTTTATCAGCTGAAGCGTTAAATCTCTGTATGTCATTTATTAACCAACCTGACATCTTTAGAGGATTACCAATGGCCCATATAATTGAATTGAACGTTACCAATTCTCCAATAGATATCTGGTTTTTTATTACTAAAACTCCGCCAATTAATATAATTGTCAGAGAAAGTGTACCCGCAAGCATATCTATAATTGGCAGATATTTTGCCCATACATTTGCAGAATCCATATTTTTGCGTCTATATTCATCATTTTCTTTATCAAATTTTCCTAGCTCTATCTTTTCTGTTGCAAAAGCTTTAATAACCCTATTCCCACTTATATTCTCCTGCACTACAGAGTTTAGCTTTGAAAACTGCTCTCTAACAGCAGAAAAAGTAGGTCTTACGTCGCTAGCAAGTTTAATTGCAGCCCATGCCAGAAATGGGACTACCAAAAGCAGTACTAAAGTAAATGCCCAGTTGATAGTAAACAAAATTATTATAGCGAAGATAAATATAGCAACATTCTCAAATGACATATAAATCACTCCGGCAACAAAGTGACGCACCATTTCCATGTCACCAGTCATTTTGGCCATGATATCACCAGTTCTTGTAGTATCAAAAAACTTAAAATCCAAATTTTGCAGCTTATTGTACATTTCTTCTCTTATTTTCATAAAAGCGCCCTGAGATACTTTTTCAAAGCCAAGTTGGTATGTAAACCTTATTACGGTCTTAGAAACTGTTGCCCCCAAAATTAGTGCACAAAGTATAATTAGCAGTTCATTTTGCCCCTGCTTAATTACCTTGTCAACAATAATTCCCGATACATACGGGGCTACCATACTCAAAGCTGAAGCTATTAAAACAAGAATAAGGCTAATACATATTCTCAATTTATATTTTTTTATAAAACCCCAAATCCATTTAACATTTTCCATTATGCAATTCCTTCCAAACAAGTTTTACTCCTACTTAATTATAAAGGGTGTATTTACTTTTGAAATGGAGATTCTTTACTTTATGATGTATATTTTTATCCTATATCTAGCGCCACTGATGTCTGGCTTAATAATCGCCTGTATTCTTTTTGAAGTTTATGATAACATATGTAATACAATACATTAATTTTGATATATTAGAATAATTGGAGTGATTTTTGTGTGTAAGCCCGAGATATGTGCAGAGTGTTTCAATCCGACGTTACTGTACGCTTTTACCAACATAGTGAATAGTGATGACTGTCATCTGACCCCTCATTCCCACGACTATACTGAAATAAAGATTGTATTGTCTGGCTTTTTTACATATATAATAGATGATAATACCTATGAAGTTAATAAAGGCAATATAATTATAATAAATCCAGGCGTAAAACATAAAAAGGTAATCCCAGCTGGGGTTTCAGTTGAGGAATTTAATTATGCTTTAAACAATATTCAATTCAAGAATTTACCTGCTAATTCTCTAATTGGGTCTACAACTTTACCTGTTTTTAGCTTACCCTTGTATCAACCTGAAATTTTGAAGTGTATAAATGAAACGCTTATTGAACAAGAAAAGAATGAGCCTTATTGTGATTTGCTGATTAAGTGCAGCATTATGAAGTTAACAGCGTTATTGCATAGAGGAATGTCCGTTAAGAAGGACAGAACAGAGAAGGCTCGTTTAAATTTTGCTGGCTCAGAAAAAACAAATATAGTAAATACAATTCTACAATATTTAAGTAAAAACTATATGAAACAAATTTCACTATACAGAATAGCGCACAATATGTATCTAAGCCCTGTTTATATATCTAAGATCTTTAAAGAAGAAACAGGTGAGTCTCCAATTAATCACCTAATACGTATCCGTCTGACAAAAGCGCAAGAGATGCTTAGCAATGGTGATATGCCTATAAAAGTAATTGCTAGTAGTGTAGGTTATGAAGATGCGTATTATTTTAGTAAGCTTTACAAGAAATATTATGGAATACCACCTTCCTTTGAAAAGAGCAATAATTATATTAATACACGAAGCTAGGCTTATTGAAGTGGATTAACATTTCTCGTTCTATATTATACAGTTGCTAATTTTTGCACCATTATCCAGCATTCCAATTGATGTTAAGTTAACAAGCCACCTCATCTTACTCTTCATAAATGGTTCTTTAAAGTAAATAAAATAATATATATAGCTTGCTTTTAAATATTTATCAATCATTAAATTTGACCTCTGGTAGGGTCTACCTACCTTAGGCAAGCCCTACCTACATATTGCCTTCATCTGCATGTATTTATGCTGCCTGTTAAAATTTGGGGGGTTGTATCATCGGCTCAACGATGTTAACATAGTGTTCGTACCCAGTAGCTGATAAATTATTACGCTGAATATTCTTGGCAAAAGCATCATCGAAGAAAACGCTGATTGATGAGCATGAAGAAAGAACGTAAAAATTAATCTAAACTAATGGAGGTAACAATGAAAAGGAAATCAAATATTCTATTATCAAGTATTACTGCATGTGCAATTTTCGCATCTGCTTTCGCTTTTAATGTATTTGCCGTTGATAATGTTAATGCACAATCGTACAATTTACCAAGTTCCGTTTTATCTAAATGTCCTAAGACAACAAATACAACACAGAACGCAAATAATCAGCTAAATAATATCAAATCAGCAGATATTAATAGTATGTTGCAATCTATTTATAACAGAACTAATTGCAATAAAACTAATGCCAAGAACACTAATTATTCAGCGTTTAAATCTCAATTAGATTCACTACTAAGATCTAATTATGGAACATCAGCTACAAAACCAGCTAGCAATGCTGTAGCATCAAAGCCTACTTGCAATAAGGCTTCTACTAAGCCTACTACTGCACCAGCAGCTACGCCAGCACCTAAACCTACTACTGCACCAACGGCTACACCAGCACCTAAGCCTACTACTGCACCAACAGCTACACCAGCACCTAAGCCAACTACTGCACCTGCAACTGGTGCTTACAGCGCTTATCAAAACAAGATACTTGAGCTAGTAAATGTAGAGAGAGCCAATAATGGTTTAAAGCCATTAACGATGAATGCTACATTAAGCAAAACAGCAACACTTAAGTCACAAGACATGGCTAAATTGAATTATTTTGACCATAATTCACCAACTTACGGATCACCTTTTGAGATGATGAAGACCTATGGTATAACCTATAGATCTGCTGGAGAAAATATTGCAATGGGACAAACTAGTCCAGAACAAGTTATGCAAGGCTGGATGAATTCCCCAGGGCACAGAGCAAACATTCTGAACTCCTCCTTTACACAGCTTGGTGTGGGAGTTGCAACGGATTCTAACGGAAGAATCTATTGGACACAACAATTTATAGGATAATGAAATTAGAATAAAGTAATACAGCGTAATGGCAAGTCAGATGTTTTTAATAATCTGACTTGCCTTTTTTTTGTGCTTAATTATCTAAACAGTAGCAGTCTCTTGTATTATGTACCTGCAATATCTTCTTTTACTGTCTACCTTCTTTTAATAAGTCTCTTATTTCGGTAAGCATTTGAAGTTCAGCTGATGGAGAAGTTTCAACTTTTTCTGCTTCAATTTCTTTGATTTCCTCAACTTTTTTCCTTTTAAGCATGTTGAGCATCTTAACCATACAGAATACAACAAATGCTATTATCAGAAAATTAATAATCTGCTGAATAAAAGCACCGAAGTAAATTGCAACCTCAGGATCACTACCCACTGCATCTTTAAGAGAAATTTTTAATAAATCAGTAAACTTAACTCTACCAATTAAAAAACCAACAGCTGGCATAATAACCTGATTTACTAGTGAAGTAACAATAGCTGTAAATGCACTACCAATAATGATACCGACAGCCATGTCAATTACATTACCACGTGAAATGAACTCCTTGAACTCAGATATAAACGTTATTTTTTTCATAGTACACATCCTTTTCAAAATTAGACACCCAATTGGGGTCATCATAGTTTTATTAATGTTTAGAAATAACAAAATGTTTTACTATTTAGTTATTCCCTAGTATAAACTATTGGCTTTAATTATTCAATTAAACCAAAAGAAGCACCTCTCTTCAGTTTAATTGAGCTGTGTTCAGTCAATTTATAATGAGTGAGGCGCTTCCCTATGTGGTGCAATATTTTGTTTTGCTTATGCCGATCTTATAAAGTTCATTAACAAATTAGCTTAGCTAAGAATTTTTCTCAAATCCTCTGCAGGTGTAGAAGTTGGGCTTATGTTGAATTTCTCAACTAATATATTTAAAACATTTGGCGATATAAAAGCTGGTAGTGTAGGCCCAAGATAAATGTTCTTTATCCCCAAGGAAAGTAGTGTTAACAAAATACATACGGCCTTCTGTTCATACCAAGAAAGTACCATTGAAAGCGGTAATTCATTAATTTCACACTCAAAGGCATTTGCAAGTGCAGCTGCCACTTGTATTGCACTATACGCATCATTACACTGCCCCATATCCATAATTCTAGGTAATCCACCTATTTCACCTAGGTCTAAATCATTGAAGCGGAATTTCCCACATGCAAGTGTCAAAATAATGGTGTCCTTTGGTGTTTGCTGTACAAATTCAGTGTAATAATTTCTTCCTACCTTTGCTCCATCACAGCCTCCGACAAGGAAGAAGTGCTTGATTGCGCCTGCTTTTACAGCATCGATAACCTTGTCAGCAACTGATAATACCGTACCTCTTGCAAAGCCTGTAGTAAGTGTATCTCCACCATTAATACCAGTCATTCTGACATCCTCTGCATATCCACCTAACTCCAAAGCTTTGTTTATTACAGGAGTAAAGTCCTTGTTATCATCGATATGAAGCATTTCAGGATATGCTACAACTTCAGTTGTAAACACCCTATCGTGGTAGCTTCCTTTTACTGGCATTAAGCAGTTTGTTGTAAACAGTATTGGCGCAGGAAGGTTATCAAATTCCTTTTGCTGATTCTGCCAAGCTGTACCAAAATTCCCCTTCAAATGTGCATATGCCTTAAGTTTTGGGTATGCATGTGCAGGTAACATTTCACCATGAGTGTAAATATTTATACCCTTATCCTTCGTTTGCTCTAATAGCAGATGTAGATCATATAAATCATGCCCTGTTATTACGATAAATGGGCCTTTTTCTATTTTCATTGGCACCGAAGTTGGAACAGGAGTACCATAGGTTTCTGTGTTTGCTTGATCTAATAGTGCCATACACTTTAAATTTACTTCACCAGTTTTCATAACAAGTGAAAGTAAAGTATCAGCTGGTAAATCCTCACCAATAGCACGAAGTGCTGTGTAAAAGAAGTTATTAACTTCTTCATCATTATATCCTAGCACCAACGCATGATAAGCATAAGCTGCCATTCCGCGAATTCCAAAAAGAATCAATGACTTGAGAGAACGAAGGTCTTCATTGTCATTCCATAGCTTTTCCATATCATAGTTATCGCTTATACCACATGCGGATGAACAACAAGCACAGTTAGGAACCAGATTTGTTTTTTCCTGTTCAATTTCTTCTATCCTCTTCTTAATAGAAGCATTATCAAAGCTTACATTTGTTATAGTTGTAAATAATCCCTCCACAACTATTCTATGAGTCACAGCAGTCGGTTCACCTTTTTCAGCGGCTCTTGCAAGTCCGATTAATGCACCTGTTAGTTGATCCTGAAAATTTGCTGTATCAGCTTTCTTACCACATACTCCAGAAGCTCCAGCGCAACCCTTTCCTCCTGCAGTTTGCTCACATTGAAAACAAAACATATTAGACATAAAATTTAATCTCCTTTTATTTAATCTAACTTAAGACTTTATATTGACTTCATGTGATAATTATACTAAACTTATGGCATTAAATCGGTTGCATTTGCAACAAGGAGAAATTTTCATGAAAAAATATTTAGAGTTATTAAAATCTGTAACAATCTTTGAGAACATAGATAAAAATCAATTAGAAGCTTTACTCAAATGTTTGGGATCATATGAGCAACATTATAGTAAAAACGACATCATCCTTATGACAGATAGCAAAGTATCCTCTGTTGGAATAATTCTATCTGGTTCTGCCCAAGTTCTAAAAGAAGATATTTTGGGCAACAGAAATATCTTGTCTGATCTTGGTGAGGGTGATCTGTTTGGTGAGGTCTTAGCTTGTGCAAATATAAGCAAAAGCTCTGTTACAGTTTTAACTACAACAGGGTGTGATGTTCTATTTATTCAGTTTAATAAGATTGTCACAACCTGTTCATCGGCCTGTACTTTTCACTCAACCTTAATAAAAAATATGTTGCAGCTTATTGCTCAAAAAAATATAATTCTGAGTAGTAAGATAGAAATATTATCTTGTAGAACTACACGAGAAAAACTGATGGTTTACTTTTCCTCACAAATTAAAAAAAATGGTAGAAGTACTTTTAAGATACCATTTTCAAGAGATGAACTTGCAGATTTTCTCTGCGTAAATCGAAGCGCCCTGTCAAGAGAGCTATGTAATATGCGTGATGAAAATATCCTTAGTTTTAATAAGAATGAGTTTGAAGTTTATAACCTCTAACCTTTAAAGATGTATTAAAATACTTTACTCCAAAATTTTCTATATTGCAGCGGGGTTGTTTTTTCATATTGCTTGAACATTTTTATAAAATGACTACAATCTTCAAATCCAACGCTTTCAGCAATTTCAGTTATTGACAAATCAGTACTTTCCAAAAAATTTTTTGATTGATTTATTCTAAATTTAATTAAATATTCATAAGGTGTTATACCAATATGCTTTTTAAATTTTCGAATTAAATCAAATTTATTAATATACATCGCATTGGAAAATTCATCCATATCTATTCTGTTTTTATACCCTGCTTCAAGAGCTTCTTTTGCATTAATTATAATGTCTGGAGTTTTTTTATTCCAATCAATATCTGATAGACTACTAATCAGTAGATTAGAAAGTATGTCATTTAAGCAAAAAGACGTCAATATTTCATATTGTAATCCACTTTTTTGTAAATAATCATATATTTTAATGACATTGCTTTTAATTGTACTATTTGGGCGGGTATAAAAGACAGGTTCATGATTATCAAGTATGAATCTGATCTGTTCTAGGCTTTGCCCCCCTTTGAAATGTATCCACATGAACTTCCAAAGTTCTTTTTTGTCAGTAAAATAAACATGAGGATCATTACAATCTATAGCAGTTACTGTGCCCTTTATCATTTCATGGGTCTTATTATGATATTTAATATATCCCTTGCCTGAAAGCGTTAAAATCACTAAAATACTATCATATTTTTTTCGTTTTATTACATATGACGGTTCACAAAGAAAACTCCCACCTGCTTGTATATATAAAAGCATCTTTTTTGCTCTTTCACTTGTAATTGGCTTAAAGCTAATTTGTGGTGATTGCATGGAACCATCTCCTAGTCTCTATTGTCAATATTATTACATTTTTAATCAATATTTTCTGATGTAAAAAACCTAATTAAGCCTACAATATAATTATATATAATACTTATGAATTAATCAACAATCCTAATTATCAATAAAAAACTACAAATAAATCCTTAAATATTATTATAATTTTACAAACAGGAGGATTAATATGGAAAGAAAGTTTGCTATAACTCAGGAAGAAAAAATATATCTAAGAGAACTCGCAAAAAAATATCTCGAACTTGCAAATCTTCCAATAATGGAAGAGAGACAGAAACTATGGTATTCTCATAATGCATTAAAGGGAATAAAACCTGTGATAGTTATGGAATATTTATCTTTTGTTGATGAGATTACCCCAGTTTTGAAATGTATAAGCCCGGATGCACAGGAAATCGAGAAAAATCTTATTTTCCCCATTATAAACCACGAATTAATAGATGATGATAAAGTTATTTCTCCCTACTACACTGTATATTGGAAAATTGATATTTCTTTATTTGGTTTAAATATGGATAAAACCTATGCAGAGGACAAAAATGGTAAGAAAATTGGCTTTTCACAGCATCATCCTATTACAGATTTAACTAAGGACTTTGAAAAAATAATGTCCTCTACTTATTTCGCTGATAAAGAGTATACTTTTGCATGGAAAAATTATGTCAACGAAATAATAGGAGATATTCTACCTGTTAAGATTAAGAACTCAAACCTTGATTGGCATTGCGCACCTTCCCAAAGAATTGTTGAACTTATGGGGCTTGAAAATATGATGATTGCCATGTATGATACCCCTGATGAAATGCATGAACTTTATAGATTTATAAAGGATGATATTATGGCCTTTGTAAAATGGCAAGAAGCTGAGGGTCTTTTAGTTTTAAACAATCATAATGATTACGCAGGAGCGGGGAGCTACGGCTTTACAAATGAACTCCCTACTCAAGAGTATAAAAAAACCAACCATACCTCACCAAAAGATATTTGGATAAATATGAATTCCCAAGAAACCGTTGGGATTTCTCCTGACATGTATGGAGAGTTTACTTTTCCTGCATATTACGAACTTGCAAAGGAATTTGGAATGGTTTATTATGGTTGCTGCGAGCCAGTTCACGATATATGGGAAAAATATATCAGTAAGCTTAATGGTTTGAGAAAAGTATCCATATCACCTTGGTGCAATGAGGAGTATATGGGGCAGGTCTTAGCAGGTGGTAATGTAATTTATTCCCGTAAGCCAAGTCCGAATTTCATAGGAGTGGAAGGGAGCTTTGATGAGGCTGTCTTTGCAGAGCATATAACTAAAACCTTAAGGGCTGCAAAGGGCTGTAATCTTGAATTCATCTTCAGAGATATATACGCTTTGTCAGGTGATGTAAGTAAGCCTGGAAGAGCAGTTAAAATCGTACGGAATTTAATTGATAGAATTTGGTAATCGCTATAGCGTAATTGTTCATTTTAAAACATCAACGAAAACAAACACCTCGTTTCACTTCAGAAGTGAAACGAGGTGTTTGTTTTCGTAAGAGCATTAATCTACCAAATTTTTGGCAATAAATATTTTTTATTAGTAGCTATATCCTTTTAAATTTCAGAACCTTTTCTTCAAGCTGTTTTGCCTCTTCATCATTTTTAGCATGAACATTAAACATTACGCCCTCTGGATTAAGACTCTCAAGCATAATATCCAGTTCCTCGGGAGCTACACTTACTTGGATCATCTTCCCGGCATTTTGGATTTTTCTTAACACCTCCAACCAATGAGATGCTGTTGGTTGTCCATCTCCATAAACCCACTGTATGCCATTTAGCTTATCAATTTGCAATAATCTATCAAGGTGCTTTAACGCACCTGGACCATCTAAATGGAACATGCTCGCATCCAAATAATCAAGCTCCTCGTATAACTCCGGAATTATCAATTCTTCAAACTTATTTGGGGAAATAAGACAACAGAAATCACAACTTGTAACATACCACTTTTTAGGATGCCAGATACCCATCCAGTTGGAACTCCCTTGTTGATATTTTGTTGAAATGTCATACAATTCATCACAAACCGTCCTAAATCCATTGAATAATTCCAAAGCTCCTTTATTTATATATTCTGGTCGTTCAATTGTATCAATACACAATTCTTCAGGACCTCTCATAGCAACCAAAGCATCTGCACCTGGATGGAGGTCGGTTATTGCAACAATATACTTATCCTTGCCATCTTCAACAGCCGCTTTTGTCATTTCAATCATTTTTTTATAATAAAAACCTTCTTTTTCCAAAACAAATTGCTTATGCTCATCTGGATCTTCAATATTATGAATTGACCAACTTGTATGCTCACCAAACTCAATAGGAGTTCCATAAAATGCCGAAAATGCATCAGGTCCTAAGTTTGGAGAAAGCATAGGAAAGGCTTCACAGCCAAAATATGTGTTTTGCATTTGAACATTAGCTTGCTTTATCATATACTCTGTATCAAGCCATCTATCCCTTAAGGAAATATGTTTCGGATAGTCCAGGGCCATCTTATTCTGCTTTGGTGCTGTAATGCTGACAATTGGTCTGTCATGGTTTTCTTTGGCCCAATATTCTTCAAACCTTACCTTAATTTTATCAAAATTTTCTTTATATAACATAGAATATCTCCTTTATATTTTTATTATTTTTATATATTGGTGTTTTTTTCATATATAGCTCGGTATTCGGTTGGAGATAAATTGGTTACCAACTTAAACCGTCTACTAAAATAAAATTGATCTGAGAAACCTGTCAAATGTGCTATTTCACTTAGCTTTGCATTAGTTTGCTTTAACAATTCTTTAGCTTTTGTTATTCTTACATCCTCAAGCTGCTGTACTATTGTTTTTCCTGTATGAGTTTTGTAAACTCTACGTAAATAACTGTTTTCAAAAAATAATTCATGTGATATTTTAGCAACTGTCAAACTAGCATCAATATAATGTTTTTCAAGATATCCATTTATTTTATCAACCAATTCACTGCTTTTATTTGAAATATTGAAATTCATGCAATCGCTCAATACTTCGTACACATAATTCTTAATTATTTCAGTGACTTTTTGTGTGTTATCACAGGTGTTTAATTCGCGTATTATTTGTACCTGCGAGGACATATGTTCTATCAGTTTATGTTCAGTATGCTTGCATTCAGTGTAAATACTATCAATCAAAGAAAAATAAATTGAAACTAAATACTGAAAGGAAAGCAATTTGTTTCCACACAATGAAAAAATTCTTTCTATAATCATATCTGCTTTTTCATATTGTCGTTCTTCAAAATATTTTATTAAAATTAGTACATCACTCAAAGTATAAATTTGTTTTTTATCATCCAAAATTCCAACATCTTGAAAGGTTATAATTCTCTTTTTTATCTGTATTCGATTTTCGATTCCGATAATTGCTTGTTGATAACTCTTGTGTAACAATGTAAGTTTGTTTACAATACTTCCAATAGATGCACACTCAATAACTTCATCAAAACTATTAAGCTGACTTTTATAATTTTCACGAAAATTGGCAATATCTATTTTTTCAAATAAGCTATGTACAAAAACTGGCATTCCATTATATATTCCAATTAAATAGTTTTTTGTACTAACAAAATGTTTGAAAAACTGTTTTTTTAGATCCCTATTTTCAAAGCCACAATCATGATTTAATTTTAATATTGACACTACAAATCCTGTGGCATTATCAACTTCAAAATTTTGATTTTTTGAAGCTTCTTTTCCAAGTTCAATAATATTACGTAAGTAGCGCTCTACTTCATCATCATTTTTATCTTCTAATAATATCTGATGCTCAATATTTTTTTCAATATCAGAAACACATTTATTCAATGCTTGAACAAGTTCATCCTTGTCAAATGGTTTTAAAAGATAAGCAAAAACGCCTAAGTTAATGGCTTTATGAACAAAGTTAAACTCATTATGTGCCGTTAATATAACCATACGTGGAGGCTTTTCCATAGAATTGACTGCTTTACAAACCTCCAGCCCTCCCATATTCGGCATGTTAATATCCACAAATACTATGTCAGGTTTTTCAAAATTGATTAGCTCTAACGCCTCTACACCATCCGAAGCAATCCCACAAATAGCACAGTTATGCAAATTCCAATCAATTATTTTCTCAAGATGCTCAATAAAAATACTTTCATCGTCCACAAGCATAACTTTGAACACAGTTATACCTCCTTGTTCCCCAAGTAAATTTGTATTGTTAGTACAGTTTCATCTCTTTCATTTTCCACTAGTGCCAACCCACTCTTTTCTCCGTAAAACAGCTTTATTCTATCGTTAATATTCCTTAAGCCAAAACTATCATTTACGTCTTTTTCTTCATCGGACAATAACCTTTTGAATTCTTTTTGGTCAAAACCTATACCGTCATCAATAATACTTATATTAATCCAATCACCTTGCATCTCTCCAAGGATTTTTAAAATTCCCACTCCGTTCTTCGGTTTAAGCCCATGATAAATTGCATTTTCAATTAATGGCTGTATCGTTAGATTCGGGATCTGCAATTGCATTATTTCCTGTGCTACATCAATTGAATAAGTAACTCTATCATTATATCTCATTTTTTGTATTTCCATATATTTTACTGCTGCTAGCAATTCCTTCTCAAGAGTAATCCATTCACTACCATTATTAAGCACAAGCCTATAATAGTCAGCCAGTAATTTTATGGTCTTTTTTGCATCTTCAGATTTATCAATATCTATTAAACAATATGCCGTATCCAATGTGTTATATAAAAAGTGTGGCTTTATCTGAGCTTGAATTAAAGCTAATTCAAAATGTCTTTTATTTCGTTCCTCCTCACAAACCCTTTCAAATAACTCTGCATTTTTTTGTATCATTATATTAAAATTAGTAGTAAGCACTTCTATTTCATCTCCGGAGTCATGCTTTTCAATAGCTTGTGGTAACTCATCGCCAGAATTCAGCATATGCTGTGCCAAATCTTGAATAGGCTTTGAAATTTTTCTTGATATTGCTATAATAACTAAGTAAAAAATAATTAGTGCCACTAAGGTTACCATTAAAATTACACCGGTTATAAAATTATTGTCTCTCTGAACAAAACTATAGTCTACTATAGAAAGCAAGTTCCACTTAGTATTTGGGATTTTTGTCAGTTTATACTGAAACTTTTTGATAGCTATTTCAAGCTCTCCATTACTTTGCTTTTCATTAGCGTTTTCCATCATTTCTTTCCAGAAACTTTTGCTAAAAACATTACCACCCATATCCGCTCTGATACTGGTTGATAGAATTTCACCAGCATCATCAAAAATATAGAAATTACTATACTCAGATGATTTATCAGTTTCATAAAATTTAAAAATATCATTTTCATCAATATTAATTACAAAATAACCTATATTTTTATTTGCCTGAGTATTCCTTAACAATTTTATATAAGAAAATCTTTTTTTGCCGGTTTCTTGATCATAAAAACTTTGCCACGAGCCATTTGTTCCAACATTTAACTGCTCCAACTTTTCAAAGTCAGTTGGTATTTTACTCACACTTCTTTTATAATTTATTTTACTTACCGAATAAACCATATCATTATTAAAAATAAGATCAATATTTTCTGCTACATCAAATATAAAAAAATTGTTACTAATAAAATCACCTATTATTCTATTGGTAACTATATCTTCACCATTTGGGAAGTCTTCACTTTGCAATTCATGTCTAAAAGCTGTATTAAAGTATATTATTAAGCTATTACTACAATTGTTTATTTTTGTATTATAATCTATCAATTGCTGTGATATCAAGCTATCGGTGTATTTTACTCCCTTTTCAAACCTATCTAGCATCAACGAACTATAAATTGAACGAATAATTATTGTAACGCAAATAATCAAAATCGTACAAAGTATAATGAATGAATAACTAATTTTTTTTGAAATTGAGAGCTTGCTAATTTTATTTTTAGTTATCATAGCATACTCCTTTTCTCAAGATATTACAGGTGACTGACAGCTAATTTTTCATTCCTGAAAAAGCCATAGCATCCTCTACTTTATTACTAAAAAATATATATAATATTATCACAGGCAGGCTGGCAATTACAAGGGATGCACCAACAGGTCCCCACTCTGTAGAAAACTGTCCTGTAAAGGAAGCTAATCCAAGTGGTAAAGTTTTTAGTGAACTTTTAGTAATAAGAACGAGTGCAAGACCAAATTCATTCCAATTTCCCATAAATTGATAAATTACCAAAACAAGGACTGGTGGCTTCATAAGTGGTAAAATTATTTGAAAATAAGTTCTATAAAACCCAGAGCCATCCATATAAGCTGATTCTTCAAGATCTGTAGGAAGATTTACATAAAATCCATACAGCACAATTACCGCAAAGGGGAAGCCTAAAGCAATATATGGTACAATAAGCGACCAATGCGTATTACTTAGCTTCATATTCTTTACCATAACAACTAGAGGGGTCATAATAGCCTGGACAGGAATAAACATTCCCATTACTACGACTGTGCGAAGAACTCCTGTTGTTTTTGTTCTAACTCTAGCTACAACGTAGGTAAATAATAGAACGAAGAATATTCCTAAAACAATAGAGAAAAAAGATACTATAGCACTATTTTTAAAAAATACAGCTATATTATACTCCGTTAGAGCTCTATAATAGTTGCTAAATTTAGGATGCAACGGTGGTCCAAAAGGATTTGTTACAAATATCTCTTCATTGTTCTTCAAGGAGTAAAATGCCATCCATATTATAGGATATAGAGATATTAAAGCATATATTGACATAAAGATATAAATAAAAATTCTCAATATAGTGGATTTTTTCATGTTTATCTCCTTTTTAGTACTCGACGTGGGTATTTCTAAACGCTCGTTCAATCATCAACATAATTCCAACACAGATTACTACAATGAATACTGCAATTGCATTTGAATATCCATATTTTTGCAAGCCAAACAATGCTTTATACATCATTATGGACATTGTATAGGTATAATTAACAGGTCCACCGGAAGTCATAATAAATATTTGCTCAAATGCTCTAAATCCAAAAGTTACACACATTATGAAGCAAACTTTTAGTGTTTGTCCAATTAATGGGAATGTTATATTGAAAAACTGTTGAGTAGGTGATGCACCATCAATTGTGGCAGCCTCATAATAAAAACGTGGTACATTTCGCATTGCTGCATAAATTATAAGCATGTGATAGCCCATACCTTTCCAAGATTCGGCTAAAACAATTGCAATTATTCCTTTTGTTGGCTCTGCAAGCCAGTTTTGTGACCAGGTTGGGTCAAGCATCTTCAAAATCTGATTTAGAAGACCAAAGTCCCCATGGTAAATTGATAGCCACAACTGTGCTACAACTGATACTGAGAGAAGTACAGGGAAAAAATATATATCTTTAAAAATGCGCTTAAATTTGATCGTTGAATTAACCAAAATTGTGGCAAAAAGTGTGCCTAGAGTCAGCTGATAAGTAACTAATATAGCTGAATATATAACACTGTTTATTAATGATACCTTCAAATTGGGAGATGTAAAAAGCATTTTATAATTTGCCAATCCAGCGTACGTTGCGGTATTAACACCATCCCAATTGGTAAAACTCATAATAAAAGCTTGAATTAACGGTATTATTATTATTAGAGAATAGATAATAATAACAGGTGTAGAAAACAATATTTGAGCAAATTTATTTTTACTAAAAATTATACTATTCATCATCATTCCCCATTTATTATAATTTGCTAGAAATATGAAGTGAAAGCACTTCATATTTCTAGCATTAATTTACTTAATTACTTGGGTGTATTTTCAAGTGCTTTTTCCAGATCAGTTATAAATTTTTCTGGCAGGTATGAACCTGTTAACAATTTTTCAGACGAATCCTCAAGTAATGTAATCAGATCAGGGGTTTTTAATGACCACTCGAACTTTGTAAAACTCTTGTAGTTTTTAACATTATCAGCAAATTTTTGGTACGATTCGCCTCTTTTAACCTTTGGTTGTACATCTTCTTTTAGAATGTTGATACCAGCCGTCTCTGTTACCTCTGCCTTAGATCTGCTGAGGACATAGTTTAACATGATTTCCTTAGCAAACTCAGGATCTTTAGTCTTTGCGCTAATAGCATATCCACCCGGTGTATTTACACCACCAGATGCATTCCATTTACTAGTCTCTTCACTACCTGGATCGGCAAATGGATTATATTCAAAATAACCGATATTATCAATATACTCTTTTGCATCAGCAAAATACCACGAACCATTTATAAGCATACCTGCTTTACCAAGTTTCAGTAATTCAAAAGCCTGACTAGCATTTGTATTAAAAGCACCTTTACCTAAGAGACCTGCTTTAACTAAATCATACAGTTTTTTAGCTGCATCTGTATATGCCTTTTCTGACGGTTTTTTTACTCCTCCCTCAAAGCCAGTAATGCCGAGTGGTTCCTGACTTGTTACTGCTATATCAAACAACTGAAGACCAGGCCATTTTTGTTGTGCGAACAATGAAAGTGGGATTATATCAGCTGCTTTCAGTTTTTGTACCAAACTCAGAAATTCAGGATAATTTTTAGGTGGCGTTAGCCCATTATCGGCAAATACCTTCTTGTTGTAATAAATCAAAGCAGCGGAAGGGGCTGACGCTTGAACTGCATAATAATTTCCATCAGCGCTCTTTAACCCAGCGAAAATATTGGGCATATATAGATTCTCAAAATCCATTTTTTCCATTGCCGAGTTCAAAGGAATAATATCCTTTGACTGTATAAATGTATCGGTTAATGTTCCTGTACATTCGAAGATGTCTGGAAGTTCGCCAACTGCTGAACGAGTCTTTAGAACAGCACCATCTGAATCTGATCTATGCTCTATATTCAGCTTTACATTTGGATATTTCTCTTTCATTAATCTTACAGCTTCATCAGTAATTATCTTTGCAGCATCTGCATAGTAAGTATAAACGGTAAACTCACCTGCTTTTTGTGTGTTGTCACTAATTGCCGTGGTGTCACTAGTTGTCGTGGCTTCACTAGCTATCGTGGCTTCACCAGTTGTAGTTGTGGAACTACCCGCAGTATTATCACTCTTTCCACAACCAACAAGAGCTGTGAACAGCATTGCTACTACCAAAAGCATTGATAAAGATTTTTTTATCATGTTGACCCTCCTTTAATTTTTTAGTACATAGTAATTATATCTATTGCAAATTAAATAATGAATGGACTTACCGTGTTTACTATGGATTATTCGTGTTTTATAATTATTTTGAGTTTCTTATAACTATTTCGATTATTTTAGCTATATTGATACCTACTATTAACAAATTCATCTAAAAAATTAAGAAACCCCCTTAAAGATAATTAATTATCTTTAAGGGGGTTTCTCTGGTGCGAATGAATCATCACCAGAGGTATCTATACTATATTAGTTATCAATATAAGCCATTTCTTCACTGCTAACATTTCCAACATAAACATATTCAAGTTTGTTTTTGAGCAGGCGGTAGGTATTTTTTAAGTCATTGATATCTGTCATCGGCCTATTCAAATGATATCCGGGAAAGTATCGTGAAATATGAAACACTATTTTTCTGTCCACTGATGCAATAAAATCACCGAGGGAGATTAGTGTTTCATTGCTACTATTTTCGCCGGATATTACTAGAGTTGTAACCTCAACATGGCAGCCCATACTGTGAGCTATTTTTATTGAATTCTTTACAGGCTCCAGTGTACCTTGGCACAGTCTCCTATAGAATTCATCATCACCTTTTAAATCAACATTAATAGCATCTACATAAGGAAGTAGCTGTCTTAAAGGTTCTTCATTAATATAGCCATTTGTCACAAGTACAATCTTATGCTCCTTGTTTTTTCTCTTAACTTCTTTTGCAACATCATAAACATATTCAAACCAAATAGATGGCTCATTATAGGTAAAGGCTAGCCCTATACTGTCTTTTTGATTTAAAGTAATATTAACCATATCTTCTACAGCTACATACTTGCTATCTGCCCTGTGTTGTGAGATGGAATAGTTTTGGCAGAAGCTGCATTTAAAATTACATCCAAACGTACCAATTGAAAGAATATTATTATCTGGATAAAAATGGTATAATGGCTTCTTCTTCAGAGGATCCAGTGATACAGAAGTAATTTCTCCATAATTAATAGTGAATAGTTTCAATTGATTGTCCACCTCGCTGCATTCCCTAACTCCACAAATACCCTTTTGATTTTTTGGGATGAGGCAGTTATGGGGACATAGACTGCATCTCACTTTGTCGTTCTCAATCTTAAAAAACAATGCTTCCTTTTTCAATCTTCCACCTCTTTGTATCTCTCTACCTTAAATCTTTCTATTTCATAAGGCTCATCCTTTTTAATTTCTCCTTTTTGAAGTGCAATAGTAACCTGCTGTTCTTTTGAATCTACTCCTTCCAGGTTTGGAAGCAACAGACCTCTCTTCCTGCCAAAAGTTACTATTACACCATAATTGTCAGGGTCTAAATCATCGAAGCTGCATTTTTCCGCAGAATATAGCAAGTCAACAGAAATATCTGTTTCATATAATTCATCTTCTCTTAAGGGTGAAAATCTAGGATCATGAAACGCTGCAGAAAGTGAATTGTTTAGTATTTCTTCACCCACCGAAGCTGTAACTGCCTCGATTGTACCTATGCAACCTCTGAGCTCCCCTCCAATTTTCAACGAAACAAACACACCCTTTTTATCATTAAATAATTCCTTTTCATTAATATTGCTGCTAGCTAAAGATTTTCCTGTTTTAAAATAATTTTCTATGTTTTTTCTAGCAAGTTTAGTATAGGGATTACCTTCCTTTAATCTTTTCAGATGTTTTGCTTTACCCAGTTCCTTTAAATCAATATATATTGATTTTCCATCCCTAAAATTAAATTTTGCTACACAATAGCCCACTCCCAATGGGCCTTCATAGCTCAAGACCTCTGCTTTCGCAGCCTTGCCATCAAGTATACCTGCAAGGATATATATAGACCTAAGTCCACACTCTCCGGCTTCAGAAATTAAAGTAGAATCCAGACAAAACAGATTTATAAAATCTCCCTCTTGAAGCAGCTTTACAAGCTGTGAGTCAAATTTATTACCGTATGGACTGTATGGGTAGGGTCCATCATTTGTAAGTCTGTGTGATAGATCACCCGATGCAATTACTACTGCTTTGGTATTTGTTTTATTACAGGCTTTTTCTATTGCCATTCCAAAGCAGTACAATTCAATTGGGGACAACATACCGTAGGTTATATGCACAATTTTATATTTTTTAATATCCTTTATAAAATATAAAGGTACTGCTGCTCCATGGTCAAGTTCAAGTGTAATTCCATATGTTTTTGCATTGCTTTTGTTCAATGCAACAGCTACAATATTTGATTTTTCAGCCTCACTAATTATCTCATTAGTTAGTTGCGTATTTATTTTCAAATTGAAATTAACTTCTTTTGCTCCAAATTTACTCAAATCACCCTCAAGAGTTTCGGTATTTATCAAAGCTACTCCATCTCTAAACACTGTTCCATGAGGTGTTATTATAATAATGGTATCTATCTCTGATTCGGCTATCTCTTGTCCAATTGCATTACAGCCATCTATGGTCTTTTGAACTTCAACCTCTTTACCCTTCCCAATCTCAGGAATTATTATTGGTGGATGGGGCATTAAATAATATCCATTCATAAACTATACCTCATTTTATTCTTTTCTATTTATTTTGCTCACAAAATATAATTTTAAACTTTATCAACATTATAACATTTTATGATATAAAAATAGAGCCTTACAAAATTATTGTACGGTCTTCTTTTGAGCAAAAAGCACCACCATTATTTTATATGTTCATTTTAAATGTAGCATAAGTTGATTCCAAATCAATAATCAACTTACCAATATAATTTTCTTTCCCTCCTTAATATTTTTAAACATTCCCGAGCTACCTTCTATAACCATTTTACCTTTTTTCTGTGGCATTATAATCTTTCCAGGTTTTAGACCATCTATTTTTTTAACCACTTCCATGTTTTCATTAATAAATAGTACATCAATAGAAAATTTCATAAAAAAAGTATGAATACTGTTACACGGCTTAATCAAAATCGCTTGATAATGTGGTTTTTTACGAAACATGAACCCTAGAAATCTTTTCATAAAGCTATCAGCTACATATATTTCAGCTATAACCTCCGACTCATATACCAATGTTTTAACCATATTTTCACCTCGCACCAAATATTTTAATCATACTTATAACAGCTGGACCAAGTATAATTATAAAAACAGTAGGGAAGATGAAAAGAATTAATGGTATTAGCATCTTAATAGGGGCTTTCATAGCTTTTTCTCTGGCTATTTGCTTCCAATGTTCTCTTAAATTTTCAGATTGAATTCTTAGTACTTTACTTATGCTTACTCCTAATTCATCGGCCTGGATTATAGCAGTAACGAACACAGAAAGTTCCTTTACTTCGCAGCGATCACTCATTTTCTTAAGAGCGACCTTTCTCTCTATTCCCATTCTGATTTCTTTAAGGCTCTTTGCAAATTCATCGCAAATTTCCCCACTTATATTACTAATAACTCTGGCCATCGCCCCATCAAAGGATAAACCAGCTTCAACACTAACTGTAATTAAATCTAAAGTATAGGGTAAATCCTTTAATATTTTCTTTTTTCTTTTTTCAATTCTTCGTGATAAATAGAAGCTAAAGAAGTTATTAATAACTACCATCGCAAGTAGTGTAAGAACAACAGCCTTAAATATATTTTGGGCAATCATAAGGCATAGCAGTCCTATCATTGAGGAAATGGCTAAGACAAGCATACTCTTATTAAATAGCCATTTTGCTGTAGTGCTATTTTTTAAAAGCCCTGCCTTTTCTAATCTTTTATTAAGCGTTTCGAGACTATGACTTGGAGTTATTTTTAGTAGAGCCCCGCTAAAGCTTTGATAAAAAGGTCTTATTACTCTATCTGAAAAAGACTTGTTTTCATTTTTATCTTCATTTGCTATATTAAATTCCTCAAGCTGGCTGAGCCTCTTTTCAATTTTTATTTTGTCCCTATTTAAAATAGCAAATATACCATATAAAAAAGAAAATATTGATAAAAATAAGATAAAAATTGCAAGATAAAGCATGTACCTTCCTCCTTTTTTCTACATATCTATATTAATAATTTTTCTTATGAATAAAAATCCAAACAGCTCACTGACAACAGAAGATACCACCATGGCTAAGCCGATAGAAGTCGTAAACAACGGTAGAATATACTCTTTATTTAAAAAATAGATTACTATTCCCAAAAAAACCGGAAGAAGCATTAAAATAGTACCTGATAATTTTCCCTGTGCGGTCAAGGTATTAAGCTCATTTTTTATCTTTTGTCTCTCTCTTATGGTTTCTGAGATGTTATCCAATATCTCAGATAGATTTCCGCCTATGTCTTTTTGTATTAAAATAGCATTCATTACAAGCCTAAGATCCTCTGATTCTACTCTGATACTCAAGTTTCTCAACGCTTCCTCTTCAGAAATACCTAAATTCATTTCCTTAAGCATTTTCTTAAACTCCTTTGAAAAAGGATCTCTGGTTTCTTCTGCTACCACTGCTACAGCCTGTAAAAAAGAATATCCAGCTTTTAGTGAGTTTGAGATTATAGTTATACCGTCATTTAATTGACTGTCAAATAACTTAATTCTATTCTTTTTTCTATTTGCTATTATGAATCTTGGCACATTCCATATTGATACAAAGACAAGAATAATAATAAAATAGTCCTTAAAAACTGCAAAAGCCAAGAAAGCAAAAGCGGAAGAAGAAAGTATTTTTATAACCAATAGTTCCTCTACCGTAATAGGTAAATCCGCTTTCACAAGTTCACTCTCAAGCTTATTATTCTTCTTTTTATTTAACCTAGTCACAGGTAATAAAGTCGATAGAGTCTTTAATATGCTTATCCTATTTTTATTGGTATTTTTATTCTTTTCGTTCTGAACATACTCCTCTTCAAAATATTTAAGCTTAAGGATAGTTTTTTCTTTATTAAATAATATAATTAGTACCGCACTAATAAAGGTCCAGGCCAGTAAAAATATCAGTATTACTACAGCATATATCATAAACTCTCACCTCCTAGGATTTTGCTTCTCAGCCCCGAAAAACCTTCTTTGTTATTTGATATATTTCATTAGCTCAGAATATCTGGTGGTACATTTGTTCCTCTCTCCTTAAGCTTCTGTACAAACTTTGGCATGATACCTGTACAAATAAATTCTCCTTTTACCTTTCCCTTGTTATCAATGCCCCTTTGCTCAAACTTAAATATATCTTGAAGTATAATTACATCACCCTCCATGCCTTGAACCTCTGTAATATGTGTGATTTTTCTGCTCCCATCCATAAGTCTTGATTGCTGAATAATTAGGTCAATAGCTGAAGCTACCTGCTCCCTAATTGCTTTAATTGGAAGGTTCATACCTGACATTAGTACCATGGTTTCAATTCTCGCTAACATATCCCTTGGTGTGTTAGCATGACCTGTTGTTAGAGAACCATCATGACCAGTATTCATAGCCTGAAGCATGTCTAGCGCTTCTCCAGAACGAACCTCCCCTACAATAATCCTATCAGGACGCATTCGGAGGCTATTCTTAACTAAATCCCTTATAGTGACTTCTCCTTTTCCCTCTATGTTTACCGGTCTTGTTTCAAGTCTTACCACATGCTCCTGAGAGAGCTGAAGTTCTGCTGCATCCTCGATAGTTACTATACGTTCATCGTCAGGGATAAATGAGGAAAGAACATTTAATGTAGTGGTTTTTCCACTTCCTGTACCACCAGAAACAACGATATTGAGTCTCCCCTCTACACAGTATTTTATAAGTTCCCCCATGTTTGAGGTCAATGTACCAAATCTAACCAAATCCGCTATTTTAAATGGATCTTCAGAAAATTTTCTGATGGTGATAGAGGGACCATCAATGGAGAGTGGAGGTATTATTGCATTTACTCTAGAGCCATTAGGAAGTCTGGCATCTACCATTGGTGAACTCTCATCTATTCTTCTTCCAATTGGCGCTACAATCTTTTTAATAACATGAAGTACATGATTATCATTTTTGAACTTAGCATCAGTAAGTATCAGCTTCCCGTTTTTTTCAATATAAACATGGTCTGGGCCATTAACCATAATTTCAGTAACATTATTATCTGAAAGCAGTCCTGTAATTGGCCCAAATCCTATAATCTCATCTAACAACTCTTCTTTTATTTTTTTCTTCTGATTATTAGTCATATTCAGTGATTCCTTTTCAATATGCTTGCTGACGATATAATCAATTTTTTGCTTCAACTCCTCGTTATTCTCAGTAATTTCATTAAAATCTATATCAAGCTCCTCAATTACTCTGTTTTGAATTTTCATCTTCAGTTCATAATAAGGATCTACTTCTCTCTCGTTAGGTTTATTAGGTTTATTGGCTTTTTTATCTACATTTATTTCTTCTAGTCTTTTTATAAGAGACATATTATCCTCCATGAGCCATAGTTTCAGTTATAAAATTTATAGAAGTATATACTTATCCTCGAAAATCACTCCTATTCAGCCAAACCTTTGCACATAACTTCTATGGCTTTTCTTATTTTTAATTTATAGTATCTGTTATCATCACATAATGGAAGTCCTTTGTTTATTGAAGAAATAACGGTCTTTTCTTCATCTGGTATAGCTGCAAAAATACCGTCCTTGAAGGCTTCCTCTACCTCCTTTTTGCTTATTCCATAGCTTGAGTTAAATCTATTTATAACAATCTTAACCTTATCTTTGTCATAGCCAAGAGATTCCATAACTCTAAGTCCTAATTTTGTATTTTTAAGAGCTACAATTTCCATCGTTGACACCATAAGTATCTTTTGTGCAATATCTAAAATGTAAAGAGTATTATCATTAAAATTGATGCCTGTGTCTACAACTATTACGTCATATTGCTCCTTAATGGCCTTTATTATCTTTTCAACAGTTTCTTTTGCTATATATTCTGCAGCCTCTGGTTTCCCTGGGGCAAAGAGTATATCTAAATTAGCATTATATTTATATAAATAAGGTTTGATATTTTCAAAAGAGTCGATTTGCCCATCATCTACTGCATCAAGAATAGTCTTTTGATTATATTGATTAACCATCATGGATATATCACCAAACTGTAAATCCATATCTATAAGCAGTACTTTTTTATTAGCTTTTTTGCTTAAAACAATTGATGTATTAATTGCTAAAACTGACTTTCCCACACCACCCTTGGAGCTAAAAAAAGCTATAACTTTTGTATCTCTTATCTGATTTACACTGCTTGTGAACTTAACTTGTATTTCCTTATACTTTTTGAAGGTTGCTGTGATCGTCTCAATTAAGGAATCATAGTTAAAGGGCTTGATAATATATTCCTTAGCGCCATGGAACATTGCCTTCTTTAAATAGTCGCTTTCAGCCTGAACAGACATTATAATTACTATTACCGAAGGATACTCCCTTGTTATTCTTTCAGTGGCTTCTAGACCATTTAATATAGGCATGTTGATATCCATTAAAACTACATCAGGCTTCACCTTTGGTATAAGTCTAAGTACCTCTTCTCCATTATTTGCTTCTCCTACAACTTCAATATTATCTTTCTTAAAACTCAATAATTTTTTTATAACAATTCTAGTTTCTTCAATGTCATCTGCAATTAGTATTCTAATGTTATTCATTATTTCATCCCCCTACTACTGTAGTATTGGAATTTTAATTATCCCTTGTTTTAATATTAAATTCTCATCCTGTATATTGTTTGCTTCCATTATAATTGCATATTTATTTTCATCTCCATAAAATTCTCTACTAATCTTTTTTAAAGTATCTCCAGGTTTTACCGTATAGCTAGTGTACTTTTCATTGCCATTACTTCCACTACTTATTTTACTTGGTTCATTTTTCTGTTCAGAAACTGCTCCCTTGTTGTTAACACTAATATATATGTCCTCCCAAGTAGTTCCCTTTGTTTGGATAATATTATTGTCCTTTAATGGTCTGAGAGCTAATTTTATGCTTCCTATACTTTCAGCAAGTACTAACTTTTCCAGATCTGATGTTTGAACTGATAAAGTAATTAAAAAATTCGCTAGTGTTTTTTCATTATCACTTGCATTAGTATTTGTATCCTCTCTACTAAACTGTTTATTAACTGCGAGTAGTTCAATATTTTGTAATATAATTTTTGCTTGTTCAGTTCTAACTACTTTTTCTCCATCTTTTTTTTCAACTATATAAGAAATAATATCAATATAATCTCCTGGTTTTAACAAATCGGAAACTCCTGAATCACCTGTGGCACTGATAGAAATTGCTCTATGCTTACTATCAATTTTTAAACTAAGTTCATTTCCATCCTTATCTAGAAGTTTATCAGTAATAAAGCCATCATTTTTAAAAATAGTATCCTTGGTATATTTTCCAATGATTTTTGAAGAATCTTTAATATAATCACCAAAAATAGAGTTATCCGACACCTGAATTTCTTTAATCATTTTCTGATCTATAAGAGTTCTTGAAGGTATTATTTCAGCTGCTACTAGAACAGTTATATTTTTAATTACTTCATCTGGTGGTTTTAAAGATTTCAAGTAAAATAGCACAGTTACTGAAGCTATTATTGCTAAAACAAAAGATATCACTATCAATTTTTGTACTGTATTTTTCATTTTAAAACCCCTCCTTTTATCCGATGTCTATCACCGCTAATACTCCGGATGTAACAATTAATGCTAAAACAAAAGATATCACTATCAATTTTTGTACTGTATTTTTCATTTTGAACCTCCTCTATCTCGACAGCTTTGCGCCATAAGCACCTGTATCATTTAAATTCTCATCAATTTGAGAATTTAAAACATATCTGATAAATCTTCCACTAAATTCTAGCTTGCCGGATTTATTAGTTACATTCTCTACATAAAACACTGCAAAGCCTGAAACTAATACTGTCCCTCGTCCATTTTCAGCTAAAGAATCTACTAAAGGTATTGTCCAAAGTCTAATGGAATCTCTAGAAAAATTTTCAAATGTACTATTCTCAGAGTTAATATAATTTTTTATATCATTGCAAACTCCTGCCATATTTCCTGGTTCAGTATCTATATAATCGCCTACTGATATTGTCCCACTATAGCCATATAGTGCATTTCCTCTAAAAACATTTGCACCAGTTCCCCCAAATGAAACTACACCATAATTGCCTTGATATCCATCTCCTGCGCCTTCTTTAAGAGCTACTAAATCGCCATAGGAAAAGTCATATGCTTCTACAGCAAAGGGTCTAATTCCACCTTCTACTGATTTTACAGGTGCAACCACAGCTTTTGTCTTAACCTCAATGTTACTACTACTTATCCCTATTATTTGAGCAAAAATGTGCTTTACATTTTTAACTCCGTTTATTTGAATGCTTTTATGATCTTCACTAATAGCTATGACAGTCTGATTTGGGTCTACATTATTTTTTTGAAGATAATCTTCAGCTACTGCCTTTGCTTTTATATCATCAATAGGCAATTCAAGTACGGCAGCTAAGGCTGCAGAGTCAATTGCGTTTGATAGCTTTACTTTTTCAACGTAAACCATACCAATATCAATTACAAAAGCAGTAAGACCCAATAATGCAGTTATCAATAAGCACATAATAATTGCAACGTTTCCTTTATTATCTAATTTTTTCATTTATTTTACCTCATCACTCAACTCTCATTGAGGTCTGCCCATTTAGAACTATTACATTATTAAAAAGACTACTTATTATTGGAACAGTGAGTTTATAGTTATAGGTTACCTTTACAGTAAGAGTATCTCCAGATCCTCTATCGGTTTCATTCGGAGTTATATCTACAGTTACATTTAGAGGATCTAAAATAGGAGAAATAGCAATAATCAATTCTTGAATTTCAGCATCAGAGCTTCCAACAATCCCTGCTCTAGCCCCTTCTCTTGATGCATTTTCAATAGTAAGGTAGGAGTTTAACATCATTCCAAACTGAAATATCCCCATCACCAATAGAAGAATTACTGGAAGGATTATTGCAAATTCAACTAATGCCTGTCCTTTATGATTTTTTAAGTTTTTCAATGTAACCACTTCCTTTTGATAAAGAAAACTTGTTCAAATTAAATTCCTGCTGTTTCAAAAATGCTCTAATCACCCGATGTGATTAGAGCATTTTTGGGCAATTACGAAGCACTCTACTATAAGGCCGCTGGCAGTTTATTAATTATAGATTGAAATTGTCTAGCAATTGCAGGTCCAAGTAGTAACAATACTGCAATAACAACTATTGCTACAAGTCCTATTAGTAGTGCATACTCAACCATACCTTGCCCTTTTACATTTGTTAAAATTGATAAAACGTAGTTTTTAAATTTCTTTAACATATTTACTCCTCCTTGTTACTAGTTTCTTTTTCTTCATAATTTTATTATATTCTTATCCACTTTAGTTTGGTAGATTGCAAAAGTCACCTTTTATAAGTATAAAAGTCCAAAAAAAAAAGGACTAAAGTCCCTATTATGTTAACCTTCATATTTACTTATGTAATATTCCTTGATGTTATTCTCTATCGCAAGAATTGTAGCCTGAACCCTATCCTCCACATTTATTTTTCTAAAAAGATTTGTAGCGTAGTTTTTAACCGTTTTTTCTGAAAGGTACAATTGTTCTCCAATTTCCTTGTTACTAAGCCCTTTTGAGATTTTAACCAACACTTCAATTTCTCTTCTTGAGAGCTTATCTAAAATGGTTGGTGCTTTCTTATCCTTAATTCTTATATCTGAAAACAGTATAGAAACTAATGATTTATCAATATATTTTTCACCCTTATGTACTAGTCTAATAGCATTTACAATCTCTGTACCAGCTGAATCTTTAAGCATATAGCCATCTGCTCCAATATTTATAGCCGTATGAATAGTCTTTCTATCATTTTCAATAGTCAGCATTATAACTTTAATTTTGTCTTCCTGCTCCTTAATAGCTTCAAGAACCTGAATACCATTCATAATTGGCATATTGCAATCTAACAGAACAACATCTAACTCCTGCTGATTTAAAAGAGTCAGAGCCTTTTCACCATTCTCAGCCTCTGCAACGATATTCATATCCTCTTCAAAACTTATAATTCTCTTTAAACCTTGCCTTATTATATCATGATCATCAGCAATTAATATTCTAATTACCTCGTTTTTCATCCTTTATCACCTCTCGATTAATAGGAAGCTTTACAGAATAAGTTGTACCCATTCCCTCAGATGATTTAATTTTAATTTCACCTTGAAGCTGATTTACTCTATCTAGAATGCCAATAAGTCCATAGGAAGCTCCTTTAGTTTTTACCCTCTTTAAAGTTTCTTCTACATTAAATCCGACACCATCATCAGTTATAATTAACATTAAATATTTTGTTCCAAAATCCAGCTTTACCTCTGCGTTCTTTGCTTTAGAATGCTTTCTAATATTGTTGAATATCTCTTGAATTATTCTATATACTGCAACCTGAATAATGGGTTCTATTTCTGTCTCAATAGGCTTTATTTTTATCTTTGTGTCAATATTAGCCTCCTGAGAGATAGTACTTACAGTTTGCTGAATAGTTTTACTCAACCCCAAATCATCTAAAGACATTGGTCTTAAATCAAAGATAATACCCCTGACTTCCTTTAATGCAATCTTAACACTTTCCTTTAAATCTGCCAATTCCTTAAGCCCTTCTTCGAAATCTTTTTGAATAACCATCTTACAAATATCAACTTTCATAACTACATTAGCCATATGTTGGGCAGGTCCGTCATGAATATCTCTTGCAATTCTCTTTCTTTCACTTTCTTGAGCTTCTAAAATTTTTATACCAATAAATATTTCAGATTTTTTATCTACTCCTTCAAGAGCTGAAATAATATCTCCCTCCAAATAACCCATAGCGATACTTATTTGATTAATTACCTTTTCAGCGCCCTCAATATTCACCATTGCTTTCTTAAGAGCCATTTCCAGAGTATCTCTTCTCTCTCTTAATGACTTTTCTTCATTTCCCTTTGCATAAAATCTGACCCTTATATCTGATGCTCTTTCATAGCACTCTTTAATATCACTTTCAGTATATTTATCAAAATTTGACGAGACCTCAACCAGTCTTCTTCTACAAGTCTTATCCTGCTTTTCTAGTTCATCAACTTCATCAATAACCCCAGTAATATTATCCCTGATTTTCTCCAATTGAAGCTTCAAGCTTTCCTTGTCTTTTTTTATGTTGTCAACAATATTAAGCACTTGCAATCTGCTTGAACCTATCTCCACGATTACTTTCTTTATTATTTTATTGATATAGCTAATATCAAAGTCCATATTACTGATCACCCTCCCTTCATCATAAAAGAGAACTTAAGATTAAATTGAATTTTATATAAGTATCATTAATGAAATAAAACTTCCTAATGACAAGAACGGCGCGAAAGGTATGTAATCTTTTTTTCCTTTTACTTTAAATAATATTAAAACTATACTAATTATTGAAGATATACTAAAAGCCAAAAGAAGTGCCCACAAAGTTCTATTTAGCCCCAAAAATGCTCCAATGGCAAACATAAGCTTTATATCTCCTCCACCCATGGCATTAGGAATAAAAGCTAATAAAAACAGTATTCCTCCACCAGCTATCATTCCAAGTAATGTATCTATAGGTGAAGCCCTATCTATGAAAGAAAACATTATTCCGATAACTAAAGCTATACCAACCATAAAATCTGGTATAATTCTATGCCTCAGGTCAATAATAGAAATTATAATTAAAATCGCTATCATAGCTACTGCCTTAGCTAATAGAATGGTAAACCCTAACCGTAAGAATAAAATTTCAAAAGCAAAAGCACAAATAATAGGCGCAAAAGCATTCACAGTTTTTGCATTACTTTTAGTTATGCTATAGGATATACTCTCTATTACACCATTTAATATGATTCCTATAATTAAACCTATAATAAAAATTAGTATGTACATTCTTTACCTCTTAATAAAATCATTATCTACTTAATTATGGATTTATGTCAATAGCATTTATTCATTTTTCGACAAATTATCAACATTTATTACGTAATCCATATTTTTTACGACAAATAATTCAACTTTTCTATTTTGTTCTTCATATTCTAAAGTGTAATGTACTTGATAATAATTAAACATATGGAACTAAAGCTTAACTATTATCGTCTATAGCAATATATAATGATATTTATATATGTATATGTATTATTTAGTTTTAAAGGAACAAACAGGAGGTTTACTACCATGAAAAAACCAATTTCGGTAATTTGTGTTTTATTTTTAGTGATTGCACTTGTCTTCAGTCCGATGGCACTTGCTTCTAGTCCATCAGTACTTTTATCTACCCCAATAGGCGGTGGTACCAGTAAAGACCTTTTGGGTAGCGAAGTATACATACATATTGGAAGTCCTCTTATATTATCACAGGACAAAATTTCTCCGCTGGACCCGGACAATTTAGATGTTGCGGCCACTATTGTAAATGGTCGCACCTTAGTACCGCTTCGCGCACTGTCAGAATATTTTAATGCCAAGGTTAGCTATGATGGAGCTGGGCGAAAAGCAATCATAGATTTCAATGGTAAGCGATTCTTTTTCCCAATAGGTGAAGGAAAGTATATTAGAATGGATGGTACAACCGAGAAGCAGATCTTGATGGACACAAAAACCATGATTTTGAACGACCGCACCATGGTACCTTTAAGAGTGATATGCGAAGATATTTTGGGACGTAGTGTTTCATACTATAATAAGGTAATAGCCATAAGGGACAGCACAGTTAACCTACAAAAAGATACTGCTCTTGTTGATGAGGTTAAATCAAAAATAGGCTCAGCACTTAAGGTTCAGTCAATAGACCAACTAAAAACAGCCCTGTCGCTCCAGAACGTTTATAATGGTGGTGTAATAAGAGCTGGTGGCATTGTAGCACCCAACACGACCACTTTTGCCACCAATGCCGAAAAGAGTGCCGATCAGGCAACAGCTCAGAGTAATGACAGCTACTCCACTACGAATACACAGGTACTTGGAATTGATGAGGCTGACATTGTTAAAACAGACGGCAAGTATATTTTTATTGCAGGAAGTAATGCTGTCCGTATTGTTAGCACAAATAAGGGTATTTTGGGTGATACAGCCATTATTAGACTCCCACAAAATAAAACAGTACGAGAAATATATATTGAGGGAAATCGCCTTGTTTTATTGGGCAGCAGATTTGAGTACACAAATCCAACTCCAACTCAAAACAAAGATACCCAGCCAGTTAATGATACAACTAAAAGTTCTAAAATGATGATGCCTTATTACTCAAAGAGCTATAGTTTCATTGACATTTATGATATTTCAGATCCAAAAAGTCCTATATTTTTTAAAGGTCATGAGATGGCGGGCGATTATCAGTCCAGTCGTAAAAATGGTTCTATAGTCTATCTTATCACCAATACTTATGTATACAATAATGTAGTTGTGCCTATGATGAGAGATACTAAAGTCAATGACAAGTTAATTCCCTTACAGTTGAAAGATATTATGATAATGCCAGGTTATCCAAGCTCCGGCTATGTAATCGTATCTGCCGTAGATATTAATAGCAATGCAAAAACAGAAGTTGAAGCGATTACTACCTCGGGCTATCTGACATATATGAACAGCTCAGCCCTGTATCTAACCGCTAATGACAACGATGGTCTATCTACAATAACCAAATTCAATATTAATGGAATGAATATTGGCTATGCAGGTTCTGGTAAGGTAAAGGGCCAAATCCTAAATCAGTTTTCTATCGATGAGTATAATGGATATTTTAGAGTAGCTACAACTTGGAATAATGAAAACAATCTATTTATACTCGACGATTCTCTAAACGTTTGTGGCTCAGTAACCGGTTTGGCAAAAGGTGAAAGGATATATTCTGCACGCTTTATAGGAGACAAAGGCTATATCGTAACCTTCAGTACTATGGATCCTCTATTTGTTTTTGATTTATCTAATCCAAAGAGCCCTAAATTAACGGGAGAATTGAAAATACCCGATTTCAGTAATTATCTTCACCCTGTAGGGGATAATCTGATATTAGGAATAGGACAAGATACCTATGACGTATTTAAGAAAGACTCTGCAGGCAATGATGTGGTAGTCGGCACAAAGCAAGGTGGAATAAAGCTGTCACTTTTTGATGTATCAGATATGGGTAAGCCAAAAGAAATCTCAAACTATATTCTTGGCGACTCTGGCAGCTACACTGACGTGTTTTATGACCACAAAGCTGCTATGTTCGATTATACTTCTAATAATGTAGTCTTTGATGCTTCTTTTACAGAGACAAGTTCAGGTAAAAACAGACATGGTGCTGCGATTTTCAACTTTGATAATAACTCAATTAAATTGAAGGGTGTCTTAGATTATATTCAGCCTAATGTCTCCGGATTAGATATCCCCTATGGTCGTCGTGCTATATATATAGGAGCTGAGCTTTATTATATCCAGGATGGAATTGTCTCATCATACAATTATAAGACATTAGAGCCAATTGCTACACTAAAGCTGAAGTAAAGTTGTTAGTATGCCGTGATTTTATCAGTGAATTGGGCATTAAAATAAACCCACAGTAGGTGAAAAGGCAGGCTATACTCCTGCATGTATTCACACTAACTGTGGGTTTTTATTAATTGGTTCGGTAATTTTATTTTATCTTTTGAATATTTTTCAATAATGCACCAAAAGATCCGGTAAAGTTTATTGGTGTGTTATATATTAATTTTTTTACGCCCGGTGATCCTATTCTAGATAGAAGTCTATCAAAGTCTTTATTTTCGTAATTTTGGATTGCTTTTCGAAAAGAAGATATATTCTCTACATGATTTTTCAAAGGTTTTATTAGTTCTTCATAGTCTTCATTCAGTATCATAGCTCTTGCAGCTAAAACACCGCTCATTAATGCCTCAGGACACCCAACACCAAGAAACCTCTCTGTTAATCCAGCCGCTCTACCAGTTAAAAGAATATTTCCTACCTTAAATTTTTTTACTCGCCCTGTTGCAAAAGGCGGTGGCGTGAACTTGTATAAGAATTTAAGTTTTTCAAGCTTTTCATATTTCAAAAATTTTGCAAACAAACTATCAGTATCAGATTCATCGTGCCTGTTATCATATAAGCCTACAATGGCTTCTGTAGGACTAAATGGAGAAATTCTTGCATATCCAGTGCCTGCATATTCAGTATTTAAATAGAGTATCGACATTTTATCATGAAAAGAACCTAATGCTATTCCTCCCACAATATTCATTATTCCCTCATCTTCCCACACCTTTAATTCTCTCGCTTCATCGTCTTTTCCTGTTGCTACTACTACATAATCGTATTTAGAGGAAAGTTCTTTATAATCAACAAGACTATTATAGTGTATTGCTGTTTGCTTTTTTAGTTTTCTAATCAATTGATTTTCAATTGATTCATTCCCCTTTCCTCTTATGATGAAATACCCCAACTGTCCCTTTACTTTTATTTCTTGTTTTGGTGATTTTAATATTATGTTTTTACATTCACTTGCGGGAGCAATCTCAATATTATAATTCTTTTTTATATAATCGATCGGATCACCCAGGTTTCTAAATATAACTCTTGGCCAAAAATTTATAGAAAGCCAAGGCCATCCAACAGAATAGTCTCTTTCGAAAACATCAGGAATAACTCCCAACTTTTCACATTCTAAAGCACACGCTAATCCAGCTATACCTGCACCAATAATTGCTATTTTCATATAATACCATTTCAAATTTTAAAATTTTATTCAATAATAGTTTACCAATTATTATAAAATATATGAAAGGAAAAAGGATTATTAAGAAGTATATATAAATATTGCTTTCATTCAAGTTCCGCCTTGCTTTTTTGCACTAAATACAATGAGAACCCCTTGCATGCAAGGGGTTCTCATTGTATTAATATTATAGTTCTTATTTGGTGCGGATGACAGGACTTGAACCTGCACGGTCGCCCACTGGAACCTAAATCCAGCACGTCTGCCAATTCCGCCACATCCGCACTACTAAAGCGTTTCACCTATCATGGATGTATTTTTTTTGTTTTAGACCAACTGGACTATTCAAAATTTACTATTAAAAAAATCACTAATCCAGTGGGTTAATCCTAACATAAAAATTTATAATTCTCAAGTTTTTAAACCCATACGCGCCCTATAAATTCTAACATTTATAGGGTTTCAACTAAATACTTTTTTACAGTTAGCACTTTTAAATACAAATTTCACCCTTTGCTTCAACCGCCAATCTATCTGTAAACATTTTTTGGAATGTGATTTTATCATCAAATATTTGTTGAGATACTTCAAAATTAAGCAAGTTTCTTATTTCCATAGTATGTCCATCAAATTGTTCATTATAGAACTTAACAGATTCTGTAATAGGTTTATCCGCGTAAGCATAATATTGAAAATTCATCCATATCTCTATAGTTCCAAAATGGTCAAGTAGGTCAGCATCTTGAATTATCTTTACATATTCAGAAAAATTAGTATCTTTTTTACGCAACTGGTGACAGTGTATTAAATCTGCTATATCTTCTATTTCACTAATATCACAATATCCATTAAGTATTTCTCTTACTAAAGTTGCACCGTATTGTCCATGAGGTTCTATACCTTTTGCAACATCATGAAAAAGTGAAGCAACTATCATTATCTCATCCTTCGAAGTATCATCTGGAAGTAAAATTTCTCTGAGTTTAACAGCAATTTTTCCGACCCTTTCTCCGTGGTAAAAAATAAAACCTGTCTCTCTTTCTTTGGGTTCTTTCTCACATTTGGATATATCACTTCTCCCAATTCTCTGGAATATTCTTTTATATCCAGAAAATCAGAAGAGTCGCACATAACACATATCCTAACTTGAGAAAGAACCTTTCTTTGTGTGCTTTTCTGTGTGCTAAATGTTTAAATGCCAACTCTCTTATGCTTTCTAAATTCATAAATAACCTCACTTTAATTCAAAATATGTACACCATTTAATTTAACCATATAGGCTGTCAAGCCAATAGAACTCATGTTTTATCGATATTTATTAAAGCTTGTATATTTGCTCAACAATTTGGTTCACAATTTCATCTACACTTAAACTACCATCAACAATAAAATTAGAGTTTGGCTTTATTGTGTTTATCGCTTCCATATATGCAACTCTACCTTGAGAAAGATAACAATTAAGGTCATCACTTAACAGATTTGTTGGCTGATTTACAAAATCTCTTAATAAGCGTCTTGCCATAGCAATATCTAACGGAGTATAAATAAAAATTGCGTAATCAATAAAAGAAGAAACCTTATCATTCTTGTATGCAAAAGGATAATCAAGCAATATATAATCGAAACTTTCTTCGGCTAATGATAAATTAATGTCATTTGCTAACTTTTCCAAATTCCATGCATTATAATCTGCACCACTCTGTACCCATTCAAAAAAGTCTTGGGGGCTTTCTTCAAAATCATAATCATCGAAGTGAAGGGTCTTTGATGATTTTAATCTATTTTTCAATTCATTAATTACAGTTGTTTTCCCACCGCCAGATACAGCAGAAACTGCAATTACAAATGGTTTTTTCATAAATAATGTCCTCCATCCAATTTTAACTTCTCAGTTCAGCTTACTAAATACATTATCAGCATAATAAAGCTTGAAAAGCCTATAAAATATTTGATTTACAGACTTTCATCCAGTTTAATTGAACAATATATAAAAAATGCTAAGCAAGTATTATTTTAAAGCCATTTATTGAGAAATCTTATTACCTCTGCTCTCATTTCTGCGGTTTCAAGATGTGCTACAGGGATTTTCTCTAATTCAAAACATTCCTTCACACCATCTTCCTTATAAACCTTTTTTAATTCCTCATTAATAATATCTAAACCTTTATTTGGAGTTAGTTTATCATAAATTCCATTCAAACTTAGATGAGGTCTTGGGCTGATAAGAGAATTTATTTGTGCAGTAGTAAAATATTTTAATAACCTTGGCACATAATAATATACACCATGTCTATCTAACCCTTGTGTTTCGATTAATGTTTGAAACTCTGTCATACAGCATATATCAATACAAACTTTTATTCTAACATCTAAAGCTGAAAGCCACCATGCCTTTGTGCTTCCCATAGACATTCCCAAAGTTCCTATTCGTTCTGTATCCACATCATCTCTCGTAAACAGATAATCTACAGCTCTAATACTATCATAAACCATCATTCCCCACATAACTTGACCTTTCCAAAGCATTTCCTTAAATATTTCACTCTCTGTTCTACCTCTTCTTTCTCCAAATCCCCATTCATCCATACATAATACAGAATATCCGTATCCTGTTAATTCTTCCGCATATGATTTTTTATACATATAAGAAGCACTATTTAATATTTCATCTTTTCCAATATGATAATTACCTCCATGCGAATGGTTGAATAATATTACAGGAGTTTTTTTGTTATGTGTATTTTTAGGATAAATAAAAAATGCTGGTACAGGTTCAATTTCGTTTAAATCAAGAACAAGCCTTTCAATAAAAAAGTTTTCTCTTTCTTCTTTTGAAATTAACCTTGAAAGGACTGGTGTCTGTCTATTCGGCAAATCACCCAATAGATTATACAATTCTTCTCTTTTTTGTTCTTTTATCATATCTTATTTTTACCTCCTTTTATCCTTCTAAAATTCGTAAAATTCAACAAATATGTAATAACTCTAATTCAATATTCTACATCTTATTACCAATCCCTTCTATAGTTACCTATTAATAATAGCGTTTATTACAATTCTATTGCATTTTAGTAATAATTTTCATATTATGTTGACTCTGGAAATAAAATGGAACAATATGTAATTGTAATGTCAACATTAACAAAAAGGTAAAGTAAAGCGAATAATAAATAATGATAAAAGGAAGTTAGTATAATTTGATTGTAAAGAAACATTATAATAATACCGCATTAATGGTCTAAGGCTAGTTGAATATCACTGATTTACTTACCTAACGCATCTAAGAAAGGGTGATTTTATGAGATTAAGAAAAGAAATATCATATGTTCCTATTTTTCTGATTTTTGCGTATCTTTTAGAAAAACTTAATTTGGTGTTATTTAATGATAGGCACTTTATCGTATGGTTTCAATATGCATTTTTATTTTTTACAGGATTGTGTTTGTTGCAAGTAATAATTCCACATATTGCATGTATTAATTCCGATAATTGCAAGTGTTTTTTAGACTTGAGGGATAAAAGTATTTGCCTTTTAATGCTTTTATCCCTCAAGTTTACAGGGGTTTGGGGGTGTAGCCCCCAATATACACAATGTGGTATTTTGCATTTTTCGGATTTTGCAACATTCGGTAAAAGTTACTTGCAAAAAACAATTGTTTATTGGTGCAGAGAAGCTATTATTTTGTAAACAAAATAATACTTTAAAATTAGATTTAAAGAGAATGTTATTTACTGTTGTTCCGTTGCTTGTACTACTATTCTTTACAATAGGAATACCATTATTAATTACAAATTTTATACTATATCCAATTATTATACGTTTAATGGATATAGCTTTATTTAATCATATTGGTTTTGTCTTGTTAGGCTATTTTATCACATCAAGTTTTAGTAAAAAGAATGATGATAATATATAGAATATCTCTTAACCAAAAGGATTTGTCATTAATGAAAGGAGACATGTATGAATAATAAGTATTTATCAAGAGTGAGGAAACTCAGCATACTTGCTAATGTGATTTTTTATGGAATGATAGTATTTACGGCAGCTGCACTAGCCATATCAATAATTGCAATTACTTATCCTAGTGATAAATTTATTGCGGTAAAAGGTAATAATAATTGGTTGTTTAAATTTAATTTTACATCCGAGAATCTGCGTGAGTCAGTATGAAAACAGCTTTAACCCTTGATATATAAGACCCACAAAAAGTTTAACTTTTCACCCAAAAGGTGAAGCAAATATATACAAAAAGTGCCCTCCGAGTTGTATAATTAGAGGTGTCGA
>DATCID010000135.1:0-5529 GCA_036507975.1 Ruminiclostridium sp. | reverse complement strand
TCTCCGTCCTACGCTTAAACCTAAGGTCACCCTTTCGGTTCCAAGGAATGGATAGCGGTGGGCGGCTCACCCTTTCCGCACAGGATTTCCACCTGCTATATCTTAGGCGCTTTCTTGGCGCTCCACTTTTCACTATTCACTTGAATTTGCACTTTCACTTGCACTTGAATTTTCCATAAGCTTCCACACAGCTTCATCTTCTCTGTCATGAAGTAAAGTGAAGCTGTTCTCTTTCTGTGTTAAATCAAACTGGCAGACAGGAGAGTAGCTACAATATTGGCACGAACTTAACTTTTTCTTCTTGTATGGCTTTATAGGTACATTACCCTTCATTATTTCTGTGCACATATCTCTTAGCAATCTTTTCACATATGTTCTTAGCACTATAAACTGATCCAATGATGCCACAGACGATTTCCCTAAAACATCACCTTTATTTATTCTAGCAGGAATTATCATTGAACTTCCTTCAATTGTGTTGTCCATGTGCTTTATAAGCTGGACATCTGCAAGTAGAAGTCCCCTCATTTTAAGTTTTTTCATTATCGCTATCTCTATTTCCTCAGGTGTGCTCATGCTAGTACCCTTAATGATTGGATCATCAATCTTGAAATAGAGCATACCAGCTGGTAAAACCTTATTTTCATTCTGTTTATCAGAGTTTTCCCACAGTGCATCTAAGTAGGTAATTAACTGCATTTGTAATCCATAGTATACGTCACTTAGCTTAAAATCCTTGTTACCTGATTTATAGTCAATAATTCGGAGATATGTTCCATCACTTGTTTTAAGCGCATCTACCCTGTCTATTCGGCCCACAAGTGAAATTTTTTCTCCAGAATCAAGCTCAATAACTATTGGTGGGAAGCTGCCACCCTCACCGAAATCAACCTCGTAGCCTATGGGGTCAAAGCTACTCATTCTTATATGCTCCGAAATAAGCCAGACAGACCTAGTTACAACACGTTTTAGTCTTAAGGTTAAAGCTCTAAATCTCTTTGAACCTCCTAAAATGGTATTTTTCATACCAGCAAGAAGGTTATCTACTATAATAAAAATCTGCTGTGAACACCAATCCTTTTCAAATGATCTCCATGAAATACCCTGCTCCTCAATCATTTTTGAAAAGCGCTCAATAACAGCATGCATAAATGTTCCAACATCTGGTGGGCTCAGTTGATATATCTTCCTTTCCTTTGCACCTAAACCATATTGGACATAGTATGCAAAGGGACATGATGTGTACTTTTCTATTCTAGACACACTTGAATAGGCATTGTTACCGTACAATTCCCTGATTTTTTCAATATTTACCGGAAGTGCAATGTTCTTGAATTTAAGAGCCTTGCGCATCATTTCACATTTTTCATTCAAAACTGGTTGTCTTGAAAACCATGAAAATACATCTATCCATATTTCACTAATATCTGAGCCATCATTTTTTTGTCTCAGTGAAGACACCAATTGGTTAAAGGCAGGTATTGGTGATGAAATCAAGCCAATGTGCTGCTGACTACTGATTGGTTTTTGCAAATTGCTTTTTTCAGTGATTTGAGGGAAAATCTTCCTCATTCTTGAGATAATGATTGAAGGCCTCATGGTTTTCCCCTCATGGTCAGCAATAGGCCAGCTTAATCTTAAAAACTTCTTCGGTGTGGTCAAAGCCCTGTAAATAAGGTATTGCTCGTCAAACACCTGGGTTTTTGTGTCGCTGGCCAGCTCAACGCCATTTCTATTGAGAGCTAATCTATCCATGTCAGATAAAATCCCTTCACTCATACCCGCAGAAGGAAATATTCCATCGTTAGTTCCCAGCACATAGAGAGCCTTGATTTCATGGCTTTTAGAGTGCTCTACACTCCCTACTAATACTTGATCAAGTGATACAGGTATTGAAGAAATTTTGTATTCTCCAAGTCCAATTTTTATGAGATTAGTAAATCGTTCAAGACCAACTGTTTCATCACCCATAACCTCAACAACCTGGTCAAAAACATCCATTAATATATTCCAAACCTGTTCATACTCACTCGCAAGCCTTAGCTTACCCTCTTGTGTAAATTGCTGTATATACTCTTCAATTCTACCTTCAACCCCTATTTCAATTAAAAAATCATAAAGACAAGCACAAAAATCAGAAGCTTTATTTTTTCCTTTGGTCTTGCCTCTAAAACGCAAAAGAGGTTCACATATTTCACGACGAGTTTTATTAACCTGCAAGAGCAATTGATCATTTAAAGTGCCTTGCTTTTCATCTAATATAAGTTCTGTACTCATTGTCCAGTCTAGGTTCTGAGTCCAGCGACTACCTCTTATCCCACAAGCCAAAACATAATTTTCAATTATATCAATTTGAGTTTCTTCTATCCCTGTTAGTCCCGATTTAAGGTAGCGAAAAACAGTTTCATACGACCAGCTTTCTATAAAAACATCAAGCATTGATAGGACCAGTCTCACTAATGAGTGATTCATTATCTCTGTTTTTGAGTCAATAAAGCAGGGTATACCATATTCTCCAAAAATAGCTTCTATCAGATTCTCATAGCCTGCTAAATTTCTAGTAACTACTGTTATATCCTTATACCTGAGACCCTTATCACGGCACTGGCTAATAATATCCCTGGCACATTCTTCAATTTCCGAATATATATTCACTGATTCAAACAGCTCGATATCAGCTGTGGGCTTTTGATAACTTTTATATGGATATGAAAAATAATTAGCCTCAAGACTAATCATCTCTTCACAATCTATAAATCTAGGCGGCTTTACACTATTTAGACCAATCGGTAGCATTACTGGAACAAAATTATTGTGTGCAATATTTATGAATTTCCGATAGGAATTCTTCGCCGACGAGAATACATCTGATATATCATTAGAACCCTCATCCTCCAACACATCAGTACATATAATAATATTGATTTTGTCTGCTTTTTGCATTAGCTTTGAAATGACTTCAAACTCCTGTGGCGTAAACCCTGAAAATCCATCTATCCATATTTCAGTAGCATCGTACATAGTAGTGCTGTCAAGCTTATTTGACAAAAGCGTCAGCTCATCATCAGCATCTCTGTAACGAGTGTCTACCATTTTTTCAAACTCTGAATATATTAATTTTATCTCACTAAGCTTTTGTCTAAGATAATTGTCCTCCTCTAATTCTTTTAAAACAGAATCAAAACTCTCAGGATGAACATTGTATCTTTTTAGCTCTGTAATTAAATTAGAAATAGTATTTACAAAGCCTTGGCAGTTTGCTGATTTGTGAAAGATTGCAAAATCATCCTTCATCTTGTCTAAAATATGATATAGAATCATGCACTTACCTGCAGAATGAATGTGAGGGTAGGTTATTCCTCCAACTTCATTAAGTACTCTATATGCCATCCTTCGAAAGCTGAGAACCTCTGTTTTAAGAATGCCTCCGGTTTCTAGAACTTTTATTAAATCTCGCTCTGCTTGAAAGGTATATTGCTCTGGAACAAGCAAAACCAACTTTTTTGTGTTGTCCTCAAGTAATTTTGATTTTATTTGCTTCAAGCAATGAAATGATTTTCCAGAGCCTGCTCTTCCATATATAAATTGAAGGCTCATATTTTTCTCCCTTATTTATAAAACTTATCTCTATAACGTTTCGACATCTAGTTGCTTAGGCTCTCTTACCAATGCTGCTGAGATAAAGAAGACTTAGTTCAGATGAAGTTTTCTGAACTCTAGTCGCACTTATTTCGAAGCTTGGCGGCACTTGTCTCTCGCTTGCAAAGCGGGAGGCTTAGTAACGCCGCTGAGATAAAATAGAACAAAACACTAACTATAATTACTGAAATAAGTCCACTAATCGGTTCAAACTTTGTAGTGAAGAACACTGTATTTGTTGGTAACACTGTATCGGGATAACCAAGTAATAAAAAGCAAAACAAGTTATTGACTGCGTGAGCTCCCATAGCAGCCTCAAGAGAATTTGTTTTTATTGTTATAAGCGCGAGTACCACACCCATCACAAAGTAGTTGAGTATCATACATATGGTGCTGAACACACCCAGCTTACTTGAAGCATATATTTCTGGGTTCATGAGATGTGGCAATGTAAATAAAACGCCAGATATCAGAGAAAGTATTATACCATTTTTTATTTTAAGGCCAAAGCTCTGAATCACATATCCCCTAAAAACCAGCTCCTCTGTGGCAGTTTGTATAGGTGTCATTATTAAAATCAGAGGCAGTGTTATCCAGAATTTTGATGCATCAAAGGTTATGGAATATGTTTCAGGCGAAATAAAGTAGTCAACTATTGTTCCAAGTGAAATAAGAATACCAAATACTAAAAAACCTATCCAAAACCTGCTCCATTGTATTTTCCCCTTAGTTGATATCAGTGTAGTAAACGGTCTGCAATGTATAAATTTAACAGCTATGAAAACGCCCAAGAGCATACAATAGATAGACAGATTTGTAAATATATAATTTGGCACTTCACTTACGTATTTACTTAATAAGCCCATGGCATCTGTCATCATAATAGGATCAATAAGAGCCTCTCGGTTTGTAATTAATATATAAATTAATGGAATCGAAGCTATAATACCTCCTAAAAATAAATAGAAATATAAAATAATAGATACAGAAGAAACAAATCTTGAAGGTCGTACATCTCCGGTTTTTGCCATTTCTTGATACTTAGTTATCACAGCAGATCCTCCTAAATTATTTGATTCGAATAAAATAACAAACTTATTATACCATTATCTAGAAAAGATTAAAATCCCTTTTATTGGATAGTAAAAGCCAGTTACAAGTATGCTTAATTAGCAAATATTTCTTTTTTACCGCTATGCTAGTTTTTTTATCTCTTTTTATCTTTTCACTACCTGTACAGGCAATACCTTTAATTGATCTATCTGGGGTGTCGCCAACATTTCCGGAAATGTTGGCGGTACCCCGGTTATATCTGTATATTTCTTAACGTTGTAAATCCGCATAATGTTGGCGGTACCCCTTATCGTATTTGTGTGGGTATGATACTAAAAAACAGAATGGAATTATATGAATAGAAAATGAAATGTATGTATACAATATGTATACGCCGTATTTACGTTAAGACCTTTTAGTGATAATATGTATATAATAAAAGCAAAAGGAGTGGTTGAAATGGCACAAACTACAGTTAATATTCGCATGGATGAAGAATTAAAGAAGCAAGCTGAAAGCCTGTTTTCTGATTTTGGTATGAATATGACAACAGCATTTACCATTTTCGCAAAAGCAGTTGTCAGAGAACGGAAGATACCTTTTGAAATTACCGCAAGTGAACCGTTTTATAGCGAAACCAATATGGCACATTTGAAAAAATCTATCGAACAACTTAATCAAGGAAAAGGCACAACCCACGATATAGTTGAGAAGAATGATGAATAATAAAGGAGAGTGTTAAAATGCCATTACTTAACGAAGATAGGAAGTATACTTATTCTGATTATTTGACTTGGCCAGAAGGTGAAAGATGGGAAATTATTGATGGAATACCTT
>DATCID010000134.1:0-6864 GCA_036507975.1 Ruminiclostridium sp. | reverse complement strand
GTAAAATACAGTATTAATGAGAACTGCAAAAACTGTAAGAAGTGTATTAATACCATTGGTTGCCCTGCAATCTCTACTGTAGATGGAAAGATACAAATTGAACCTTCACTTTGCTATGGTTGTGGTTTATGCACAAATGTTTGTCCATTTAATGCCATTGGGGGGTGCGAAAAATGATAAATTCAAAATTTGACATCTTGATTTCGGGTGTTGGAGGACAGGGTACTGTGCTTGCTTCAAGACTTATTGCAGCAGCTGCAATTAAACAAGGTAGCTTTGCAAGAACTTCTGAAACAATAGGAATGTCTCAAAGAGGTGGATGTGTAGTAAGTTATGTTAGAATAAACAGTGAAAAATCTAGCTCCATAATACCCTTTGAAAATGCAAACATGATTATAGCATTTGAATTAGCTGAGGCTGCCCGAAGCTTAACAAGGTTGTCAAAGGATGGCTGTTGCATAATAAATACACAGATAATTAAGCCTGTAACAGCTTCGTTAGGTACTTCACAGTATGATGTGGAAGAAATTATAAAATACATTAAAAACAATGCAAAAGAAGTTTATTTTATTGATGGATACAGTATTGCAAAAGAAGCAGGCACTGTAAAGGCGGTAAATGTAGTTTTGCTAGGCGCAGCGACAGCCGTTGGCAAAATGCCTTTTAGCAGGGAAGTCATGCTGCAGTCAATTGTTGAAAATGTTCCTCAGAAGTTTAGAGAGTTGAATGAAAAGGCTTTTGAAATGGGCTATGAATATATTTTAAGGGGGGTGCCACAATGAGCATAAAGAAACTGGGTAAGCAAAAGCATATAGCTTTGGTAGCACATGATAACAGGAAACAAGATTTAATAGACTGGGCAATGAGCAATTCTGTCGTCCTTGGCAAACAGTTTCTGTGCGGAACTGGTACAACTGCTCATTTGATTACTGAAAACACTGGATTACCAGTTAAGGCATACAAAAGTGGACCATTAGGAGGAGACCTTCAAATAGGAGCATGTATCGCAAATGGCGAAGTTGATTTTATGATATTCTTTTGGGATCCACTTACATCACAGCCTCATGACCCAGATGTTAAGGCATTGCTAAGAATAGCTGTATTATATGACATTCCCATTGCTATGAACAAGTCTACAGCAGATTTTCTTTTAACTTCACCATTTATGGAATCGGAGTATGAAAGAAAAATAATTGATTATGGTAGTAGGATAAAGAAGGAACATTTGAGTAGTATATAAGATGAATTTCAAAAAAACATAATGGACATTGCGAGCAATACTTTGTATAATTATAAAAGAAATATTAAAAAAGAGAAGAGAAGAGATGAGTTGAGATGAGAATAGGTCAGTTTGAGTTATTTCAAAAAATGCTTATTAACATAAGTCAGAACAGTCCATTTTACAAGAAAAAATTTCAAAAGAGTGGTATTGACGTAAAAGACATAACATCTTTAGATCAAATCAAAACCCTTCCATTTACTACAAAGGAAGAGTTAAGGGATGCGTATCCACTTGGTTTACAGGCAGTGCCAGATGAAAAAATTATTAGGATACATTCATCATCGGGAACCACAGGACAGCCGATAATAATTCCTTATACAGCTCAGGATGTAAATGATTGGGCACAGATGATGGCGAGGAGCTTTGAAATTGCTGGAATTACTTCTTTAGATAGAATACAAATCACACCTGGATATGGTTTGTGGACAGCTGGGATAGGGTTTCAGGCGGGAACTGAGAAGCTTGGAGCTATGGCGATACCAATGGGGCCGGGAAACACTGATAAACAACTTCAGATGATGATAGATTTGAAGTCAACTGTAATAATTGGCACTTCCTCATATGCATTAGTTCTTGCAGAAGAGGTTGAAAAGAGAGGAATCCGTTCTGAAATAAAGTTAAAAAAAGGTGTTATCGGTTCTGAACGCTGGGGAGAGAAAATGAGACAGCGTATCAAGAATGAGCTTAGCATAGAAATTTATGATATATATGGTCTTACAGAGATTTATGGACCGGGTATTGCAATAGACTGTGATTCCCACGAGGGAATGCATTACTATGATGATTACTTATATTTTGAAATAATTGACTCTGCCACAGGTGAAGTTCTTCCTGAAGGTGAGGTAGGTGAGCTGGTAATTACTACCTTGAGGAAAGAGGGAGCACCACTTCTGAGATATAGAACCAGAGATTTAACAAGGATAATCCCAGAAAAGTGTAAGTGTGGTCTTACATATCCTCGTATTGATAGAATAATTGGTCGAACAGATGATATGGTAAAGGTCAAGGGTGTGAATATCTATCCAGGTCAGATAGATGAGGTCCTTAGGGAAGTTGATGGAGTTAGTAGTGAATATCAGATTATAATTGACCATATAAATGGGAAAGATGTTATGACGCTAAAAGTTGAGTATAATTCAGATGGCGACACAGAACGTGATGATATAGAATATAATATTGTAGATCTTTTTAAAAAACGCATAGGTATACATATCATCGCTGAGGTTAGTGGAATAGGTAGTCTTCCGAGAAGTGAAAAAAAGAGCAAGAGAATTATAGATTACCGCCAAGGTTAAATAATTTTTCATTAAAAAGTAAGCAAGGGATTTGTACTTAAAAGACATCCCTTGCTTTTTCTATGCCCTGTGCTTAGCTAACCCAATTACTTACAACCATTTACAGTTTGTTCACAATTCAAACACAGGTTTTACATAATATTTTAATATTATTTAAGTGTATAAAAAGAAGAAGTAATTATAGCTTTTCTTACCAAAATGATGAATGAAGAGGTGGAACTATGCAGAAGGGCATAAACAAAGTGAAATGGAGTAGAAAAAAGTTTATAACACTTTCTATAGTGAGTTTAGTAGTCATTTCTTGTGCTATTGGATTTTTTGTAGTCACAAAGAGTAGTGCAGCAAAAAGCACGATGGCATCTGTGCAACGAACTGTGCAGGTAACAAAAGGAAATATTGAGGTTGGTCTTTCTGGGTCAGGCACAGTGGCTTCAGCTAGTACTTCAGATTTAATGTCAAATGTGCAAGGTAAAATTACAAAATCATATTTCAAGGAAGGCGATAAAGTAAAAAAAGGAGATTTGCTTTTTGAAATTGATAATACAGATGCAAAGCTGAATATTCAAAAAATAGAAAACTCTATTAGTCAGGCTCAGCTTAGTGTAAGTGGTAATCAGAAAAGCTATTCAAATCTTATAATCACATCACCCTTCAATGGTAAAATAACAGAAATTGCAGCAAAAGCAGGAGAGAGCGTAAACAATAGCATGAATTTATTTACCATTACTGAAACTTCAAAGCTGAAAATTTTAGTTCCTTTCAGCACTACATACATTCAAAATATTAAAGTAGGACAAAAAGCTCAGGTACAGGTTCAGGAAATTATGGATACTGTAGAAGGTGTGGTCACAGCAATTGATGACTATACATACACTGCAGCAAGTGGTGGAACAGTCAAGAATGTCGAGGTCACAGTTTCCAATCCAGGAAGACTAACAGATGAAATGACAGCAAGCGTTGATATATCATCTAGTAATGGATTAGAAAGTGGAAGTCTGATTTCTAATCTCGAATACGCAAATAAGCAAGTAGTCAAAGCTTCTACGTCGGGTACATTTTCTTCTGTAAACATAAAAGAAAATCAGTATGTAAAAAAAGGCGATGTTCTTATAAAAATTGAAAATGATGATTTGCAGGTAACTTCCCAAACAAATGATCTAAAGATTCAGGACTTAAATAACCAACTGGTAGCTGCTCAAAAACAATTGGAAAATTATAAGATGTATTCTCCGATTGATGGTACTATTACCGTTGTTAGCGCTGTGGTAGGGGATAGCAAAAAATCCGGGGATATTCTCGTGAGTATAAGAGATTTTAACCAAATGCAATTTACTATATCTATAGATGAATTGGATATTGCAAAAGTTAAGGTAAGTCAGAAAGTATCAATCACAATAGATGCATTGACTGAAACTACTGCAAAACCACTTAGTGGTGAGGTTATCTATAAAGCTATGGAAGGTACTTCCAGTAATGGAGTAGCCACATATGATATAACAATAAAAATAAATGAAACCGAAAACTTGCTTGCAGGTATGAATGCAAACGCGAAAATTATTCTAAGTGACGCACAAGATACTATGATGTTGCCACTTGAAGCAATAAGCAAAATGGGAGATAAATCTTTTGTCAGAGTAATTGGGACAGCAGATGCTAGCAACCAACAAGGTCAAACCGGAAACAGAAACACTAGAAATTTTGGTTCCCGAAGCACTTCAGGTGCGGCCGTAAGTGCTGATACTGCCTCTAGTGCAAATAGTAGCACTGCAAGTAACAACAGCGGCAATAAGACCCAAAGACAGAGTGGTACTTCAGCACCAGCTGGCGGACAACAATCGGCTGCCTTCAAAGCAAATCAGCAGTATTATGCAAATACAATTATGAAAGAGGTTGTACTTGGTATAAATAATGATGAATATGTTGAGATCAAAAGCGGTCTTTCTGTGGGTGATGTAGCTGTACTTCCACCACTTGTAACCAATTCTACTTCAAATACCAAGGCTACTGGTAACCAAAGTAGTGGTTTTGCTGGTATAGGAGGCGGAGGCATGGGCATGGGCATGGGTGGGGGTGCGCCAGCTAATAGACAAGGGAATGCACCAGCTAATACTCAAAACAGGAAAAATTAACATTGTTACAAATTTTGGGGAGCCGAATAAAATTGCAAACACATTTTGAGTGTGGCATTTGAGGCTCATGGAGGTTAACAATCATGATACAAATATCGAATATGTGTAAAATTTATGAGATGGGTGACAACTCAATTTATGCATTAAATAATGTCTCATTGCACATTGCAAAGCACGAATTTGTAGCAATTGTAGGTCAATCTGGTTCGGGTAAATCAACGCTGATGAATATGTTGGGCTGCTTGGATGTACCTACAACGGGAAATTATATTTTAGATGGGCATGAAATCAACAAGCTCAATGATAATCAGCTTGCTGAAATAAGAAACAATAAAATTGGTTTTATTTTTCAAGGCTTCAATTTGTTAAAAAAGCTTTCAGCAGTCGAAAATGTAGAACTACCTCTGATTTATCAGGGAATAGGGCGCAAAGAGAGACATAGAAGAAGTGCTGAGGCACTTGAACTGGTGGGCTTGGGAGATAGAATTTACCACACCCCGAATGAACTATCAGGGGGACAGCAGCAAAGGGTTGCAATAGCCCGAGCACTTGTGAGTAATCCGCCGCTAATATTGGCCGATGAACCTACAGGAAATCTTGATACTAAATCAGGTGCAGATATTATAAATACGTTGCATATTCTACATGAAAATGGAAATACAATTGTACTTATAACGCATGATAATCATATAGCCGCCCAGGCAAAAAGGATTGTCAAAATCCAAGATGGAATGATTATTGAGGATAAGGAGGCGGTATAAATGGGCTTTTTTCAAGCCTTTAAAATGGCAATGAAAAGCATTTTAGGTAATAAGTTCCGTTCATTTCTTACGATGCTAGGTGTAATTATTGGGGTTGGATCAGTTATAACAGCAGTTGCATTTGCTCAAGGAAGCACAAAAAGTATAACAGACTCAATTCAGGGATTGGGGAGCAACCTCATTCAAATAACTATAACTGGAAGAAATAGTAATAGGAACATTACATATAAAGAACTACAAACTTTTGCAGAGCAAAATAGCAATGAAATAAGTATGGTTGCTCCTGTTGTCAGTAGCAATATGACACTTAAGGTGGGTTCGAAAAGCAGAAGCTCGACAGTAATTGGAACAAGCGGAGAATATGAGTATATTAAGAGCAGGCATGTTCAAACTGGAAGATTTGTTTTGTCCTTTGACAATGATTATATGCTTAAAACAGCAGTTATTGGCACAGCTGTTGCAAATGATTTATTTGAAGGACAGGATCCCATCGGCCAAAATATGAAGATTAATGGGCAGGTATTTAAGGTGGTTGGTCTCTTACAGGAAATAGCAAGCGGCCAAGATACCTCGGATGACGATCAGGTAATCATTCCAGTAACAGTTGCTCAAAGACTTAGTAGAAACGGAAATATACAGAACTTTTCCGTTCAAGCTTTTGATGCTACAAAAGTTGATAAGGTAATGGAGATCCTTACAACCTATTTGACAAAAATTTATGGAAATGCTGAGGCTTTTAGGGTATTTAATCAGGCGCAGGTATTATCCATTCTCAACTCCACTACAGATACATTGATGATTGTACTTGGAGGAATCGCAGCAATATCCCTGGTGGTAGGTGGAATTGGTATAATGAATATAATGCTGGTTTCTGTGACTGAAAGGACCAGGGAGATAGGCATTAGAAAAGCTATCGGTGCAAAAAGAAAAAATATTATGGTTCAGTTCTTAATCGAAGCAATAATGATTACTGGAATTGGTGGAGTTATAGGGATTTTGTTGGGATTGTTCTGTATTCGCTTCATTATTGGTGGATTTAAAATTACTACACCAGTATATTCTCCATTTTGGATGACATTATCCTTTGGAATATCTCTTGGAGTTGGTATAATCTTCGGAATGTTCCCAGCATATAAAGCAGCAAGACTAAATCCTATTGACGCACTTAGATTTGAATAAACTAAAAAAACTTTAACCAGGAGGTTAATACGATGCTTAAGAAAATAATTACATTTATGATGATTGCTGTTTTACTGTTGTCAACATTTTCATATGCAGCAACCACTACGCAGACTCAGTCTACGTGGAAGGATTCACTTGCAAATTTAAAACTGATGGGTGTAGTAAACGAATCAGATTTGAACATGTCTGGCAATATTACCAGAGCAGTATTCTCT
>DATCID010000133.1:0-25667 GCA_036507975.1 Ruminiclostridium sp. | reverse complement strand
TTAACAAACTGGAGAGAAAATTTATATAAATGAACAAATAAATGTCAGTAAAATCAATGCGTTTAGGGCATTCGCAAATGCCTATATCAGATTACTAATAAGGAGGAATTTATGGATTATATTTATATTGCTTTAAAATTTATAATGGCTATAATTATGTTTTCTTTAATTATTAGATTTTTTATGGAGGTGGCAAACCGCGTAGGTGAACAATTAAGGTTCGCGGAATTTTTTGTATACATATGGCGAAAAATAACTAAATCACAACCACAATCATCGGGGATAAATCAGTATGATGGCAGGGCGTTAAGTATTGGAATTATTGGCGAAGTACCTAAAGTACAGGAAGAACAAATAAAGTTCACTACAATACAATTTTCCGATTTAGAAAATGGTTCAGTTTCTCAGTATGATGCAATTTTCATTATTGAAGATAACATGAAGGACGGCACACAAGTAAAATATACAACTTTTTGTAAGGACTACCAAATTCCGTTCTTTTTTAGCAAAATGGAACGTTTAGGTGATAACCAAACATTTGCAACAGGTTTTTTGGATAAACCTAACATGCAGGTGTCTTGGTCATATGGTTTACCTAATAACATTGAGAATGAAAAAAATATTAAAGATATTTTCTCTCAAATCTTTGAGACCATTTCTCAAAATATAATACCCAAAAAGAATTAATTCCTCTATAAAGATTATGCTGCATTTTTCTTATGCTACGCATGGCTGAATCTTGTCGATAGCGTGGCTGATGTCCTTAACATAGTTTTAGTTATTGGAATGTTGATAATTATTATATATGCAGTTTTACTTATTGGTCAGTTTATGGGTTTAGATGTTTGCGAGTTTCCTGACTCTGGTAAAATAAACATCTTACCATTCGCCTTCCTTGGCTCACTAAGAAGGGCTTCGAAGGTAGAAGAAAACTCAATTTGAGTGGCTAAAAGCACATTTAAAACAAATCTTAATCCCAAAGAAAATTTTGGAGAAAACGTAATGGATATTTATTATTTTGATAAAACAGGACAAAAACAGGAATCCTGTCTTGTAGGTTATTTCGAAAAAGGCTATAGTGGAAAGTGCAGTGTGGAAATTTTATCGATAGATGAAAATGGAAAATTGGATATAAATATAGATTTTAAGTATTATTAGAAAACAATAGTATCTATCGTGTAATAATAATTTTTTTGTGAGGTGGGAAGATGCCTTCTTTAATGATACATTTATTGACAGCATATAAATATAATCCAAATGCTTCTGTGGCTTTCTGGATTGGGAATATTGCTCCTGATTCAGTTAGTGATTGGAAAGAAAAAGATAAAACTCACTTTCGAGATAGGCTTGACAGGCTAGATGCCTTACGAGAGTTAGCCTTTACAATGAATTTATGTGATGATTTTAGTAAAGGCATTTTGCTTCACCTTTATTTAGACTATTACTGGGATTCTTATCCTATGCGTAATTTTATTGAAAATTATAAGGAAGGTAATTGGTTTCCTATTTATAGAAATGAAACAGCTTTAGCTGGAGGATGGCTTTTTCACCATACCCAATGGAGCAAAACAGTATGGGATGAAATGATAGCATACCCTATTTTAGAGCACGAAAATTCTCATGGAATTGTAAAAGAGAATGTTGCTGATTTTATTAACAGAAATAATAAGTGGCATGTTGAGAACAATATTGGACCATCTTCTGTTTTTACACCAGATTTTATTGAAGAATTTACAAGTAAAGTGGCTATTGATTTTAAGAACTGGTTAGAAAATATCTAATAGTTGAAATGAAAGTATGGTAGGAGGTAATGATATGAAATTGTATATTTCTACAATTAAGTATGAATTAAAGATAAATTTGAGGTTTTTGAAAGAAAAATTGTTTACTAATGTATCAAATAAAATTATTAATTACAATACGTGGTATAATATAATTATGTTTTAAATACTTATGTTACTTTTTAAGTGGTAGTGCTTGTTATTTTACTTATTTAAATAATAGATGTAATATGTAAACTTAACATATGTAGGCAAAATAATAAACAGAATGGCTTAATAAGCCAAGAGGAGAATTATTATGGAAGAAGTTATTTTAAATGCATTTGAAAGAACCACAAGACCTAAAATAATCAGAGAAAATGGTTTTGTTCCAGGTGTAATTTATGGAGATAGTGTTAAGGAAGCAACTTCTGTACAGTTTGAAGAAGTGCCCCTAAAAAAGGTTATTTCAAAACATGGTACTAATGCTAAAGTATACGTTGTATTTGGAGAGAGTAAGAAATTTGGATTTATAAAAGAAATCCAAAGACATCCTATATCAGCAAAACTTATCCATATAGCTGTACAACTTGTTTCAAAAGAGCATGAAATAAAGTTGCAACTGCCTATTATTTTCAACGGTGAAGAGAGTCTGACTTCGAAAAAACTTCAACTGCATATTTATAAAGCAGAGATAGATGTTTTCGGAAAGATGGCTATAATGCCTGATTCAGTTAGTATTGACTTATCAGAAAAAGAACTTGGATATTCAATTACAATAAACGACTTTGATTTAGATAAACAAATAAAAGTCACTGATAAGGAAAATGAAGTTTACGGAATAATAGCACAAATGAAGGAATTACCTTCTGAGGTTGAGGCTGAAGAAAAAGTTGTTGTTGCCCCTGAAGCTGAAGTTAAAGCATAATAAAATGGAAATTATCTAGTGATAAAAGGATGAACATAAAAAGTTCATCCTTTTATGCTATATATTGGATATTTTCGAGCAAAATAAGTTTATTATAATTAAAAATTTATAAAAGTTTTTTAGACAGCTAAAGGTCATTGCGAATGCTAGTTAGGAGATGGTATTATGGCAAAGAAGAAAACCATGTTTGATTTAATGAAAGAAATCCGTAGGAGCTGGGTTATAAGTCCAAGAACCAGAGTGAAAGAAAATGAATTGAAAAACAAAAAGAAACGTAGACAGGAAGACAAAAAGATAATTAGCGAAAAAGAATAATAATTTATGTTAATATTGTTTTAATCAAGAAGGCATTTCCAGAGTAGTGGTTTGTAGGCCTTCTTATTAAATATGTTTTGGGGGATTTACCATGGAATACGTAGACTTAGATAACTGGAAAAGAAAAGAACACTTTGAATTTTTTCGCAGAATGGATTATCCACAATATAATATTTGTGCCAATATTGACGTAACCAATTTTCTTAATTTTGTAAGAGAAAGGAAGTTTTCATTTTACTATGCAATGATTCATTCTTCTACTCATATTGCAAATGAAATAATAAACTTTCGTTACAGAATCAGAGAAAATCAAGTTGTTTTACACGATAAACTGCACCCATCATTTACTGATTTAAATAATGAAGAAGATGATTTATTCAAAATAGTTACAGTTGAAATGACAGATGAAATGAAAGATGATATTTCAAAATTTGTTAAGTACTCTGAAGAAAAATCCAAAAACGAGAATGAATACTTTAACCTAAAGGAATTTGCTGGAAGAGATGATCTTATATATGTCACTTGTATACCATGGATTTCTTTTACACATGTATCACACCCTATTTCTCTAAACAAAAACGATTCTGTGCCGAGAATCTCCTGGGGAAAATATTTTTCAGAAAACGACAAAGTGTTATTACCATTTTCGGTACAGGTAAATCATGCATTAGTTGATGGAGTTCACGTTGGTAGGTATTTTCAAAAATTACAAAACTATATTGATAATCTATAAATATTCAGGTGTAAGCTAAATACATAGATTATTGGACTCGATGAACTTGCATAATACTCTATTAATATTTCATGATGGAAAGGAATGGTTGCAATTAAAGATTTACATACTAATAACATAATGCCAAAGCTTGCATTATTCTGTGCAGCATTTATTTGGGGGAGCTCATTTTTTATAATGAAAAACACAGTGGATGTGTTTACTCCCTTCATATTATTAGGTTTTCGCTTTACAATTGCATGTGTTTTACTAAGCATAATATTTTGGAAGAAAATTAAAGAGATAAACTTTGATTATATTTGGAAGAGCGCTAGCATTGGTTTGTTTTTGTTTTTGGGTTTTGGAACTCAAACGATTGGAATAACAGCAACCACACCTGGTAAAAATGCTTTTTTAACAGCGATATACTGTGTAATTGTACCCTTCCTGTTTTGGCTAGTAAATAAGTCTAGACCTGATATTTACAACTTTTCAGCAGCTATAGTCTGTATAGCTGGTATTGGAATGGTATCTCTGACTGGAGATTTCACAATAGGATATGGTGATGCCTTCACCTTAGTTGGAGGATTATTTTATGCAGCCCACATAGTTGCAGTAGCAAAGCTCAGCAAAGGTAAGGACGCAATAATTATTACGATATTACAGTTTGGATTTGCCGCAATATTTTCGTGGATTTTAGCGTTTTCATTTGAAACGTTCCCAACGCAGTTTAGTATTGAAAGCGTTGGCGGATTACTATACTTGGCCATATTTGCAACAGCTATAGGGTTGCTTTTCCAAAATATTGGTCAGAAGCACACTCATCCGTCTGCAGCAGCAATTATTTTAAGTTTGGAATCGGTATTTGGCGTTTTATTCTCAGTAATATTTTATGCAGAACAAGTGACCCCGCGATTGTTTATGGGGTTTATATTGATTTTTGTGGCTGTAATTATATCAGAAACAAAGCTTTCATTTTTAAAGGTGACGGCAAAAGCAAAATGAGTATAAGCACAGCTCGCTTCACATTAAAGTGAAGCGAGCTGTGCTTATAAATATTCTTAAATCTTTCCTAAAACGTATCTTGAAATAGCAAATTTTATTTTTCCCATTTTGTCATTTGTTAATTGCAACAGGATAGTTATAAAGTCAAGCATCTCCTGTTGGTCATTTTTAAGCAAAGTAGCTATGCTGTATCTTGCGTTAACATAATGGTTTGTTATTTTTGTGAAACTGGTTTTATTAAAAGAATAACCGTTAAAATCCAAAGTTTTCTCCACTCTTATGCCAAATTGAGAAGGTGTTTCTCCAGCATTAATCAATATGTTTTGGACACGCAAAACCTTCAAAATATAGGTATATGCCATTAAAACTGCACGATTGGGATCGACTTTTCTTATTCTTCTAAGAGTGATATAATACCTAAACATATTAATTATTGCTAATATACCAAAAGCTAATAGTATAACGCCAATAATTGAAGATATTATTATAATTACTAATAAAGGAGTATTTGTTTTTTTAACTGGGGTAGTATCAATATCTCCACTATCATTGACTATTCCTGTATTGTTATCGCTATATCTGTTTATCATATCCAAATAATCTTCAGATCCTGAGTTTGTCACACCACTGCTGTCAGATTCGGATATATTCTTATCGTTATACATATTAGCAACAAAGGGTGCAGTAGGCTCAAAGGGTATCCAACCAAAGCCCTCAAAATATACCTCGACCCAGGCATGAGCCTGCTGGTTTGTTACCTTAAATACACCATTTGTGTGATCGGGTGGTAGAATATATCCCTCCACATATCGTGTTGGAATGTCAATACATCTAAGCAATACTGTCATAGCTGATGCGTAATAGGTACAGTAACCTTTTTTGCCTTCAAAAAGGAAATAATCTACGAAATCCTTTCTTCTAGGTGGATTACCAGGTTTCAAGGTATAAGGATAATTGCTTGATAGATAGGTTTCTATAGCTTTTGCTTTATCATAAGAATTACCTTTATCTTTTGTTAAATCTTGCGCTAGCTGCCTTACTCTTGGGGTAACTGTTTCAGGTAATTGAGTATATCTATCATAAATGTTTTTCATTTGATCTTCAAATTCAAATAACACGCTAGATGATGATCTAGAAAAATTGTTTTTATTTTCTGATGATTGATATCCTGATAATTCAGGATGATTTGACAAGTAGTTTTCTAAATAATCAGTATAATAGCCTTTGTAGCTTTTTTGAATACTCTTCTTAAATTCATCACTGCTGAGCATTATGTTATTATATTCAATTGTATAGTCAAAATTTTCACTTTGAATTTCACTGGCAGAAATCATTTGCTCATTATCGTAAAATAAGCTAAGTGGAGTTTTAAAGGTCAATAAATCTAATTTTACGGGTATAAATAAAGATTTGGTTTTAATGTTTACATATTCTATATCTGCTTTAGCAGCTGTGTAAATTTTGTCATTTTTATTTAATCCTGTCATCATAAAATTACCTGATACAAATTCATTGGAGTCTGAATTTATTTGCTTTGAATAAGTATCAAGAGTGTTGCCCAAGGATTTAAACTGATTATCATCATCATACCAACCATGCCCATCATAAAATGCTTTTGAAGTGGCTTTTAGATATAAATTTGAATATTCTGATTTTACGTTCATAACATGAGTCTTGTTAGGATTTATATTTCCTCCCAATTTATCCTCTTTGCCAAAGCCAGTTGATTTGAGTGAAAAGTAATCAAAAATAGCTAAGTCTTTATCTAGGAACATAGCATTTATTCTTTCACTAACGTTTTCACTAACTTTTTTAATTGCGCTATCAATCTTAGTATCCAACCATGGTAAGACAATTCTATTGCTCTTAATTGGAAATAAAAAGCTTATAGCGATTACTACAGCACAAACTGGAATTATATAAATCAAATACTTAAGCTTATGGCCTACATCATAGGTGATTTCTTTACTTCTTCTTCTTAATATATCAAAAAAGTAGTAGAGTAAAAATGAAAATATGAAAAGAATAAAAGATATTTTACTTGAAAAAATATTAAACTGTAATTGAACGAAGAACACGCTTAAGAGCAAAATGCATATAACATAGAAATTGTATATTTTTACAGAAAATACGAATACAAATAAGGTTATAATAAAAGCAAGTGCGATTATTGTTAAATTGGTATAAAGTTGGTAGGACATATCATTGTAGCCATTTCCAACATCAATAAGCCAGGTGGAATAGTTGTATATCCAGTTCGATGTACTCTCAATACCTATTTTAAATAAAATATAAGAAAGTCCAAGGATAAGTATTACACTAATTACAATAACCGAGACAATGGTAGTCATTTTGCTTTTGAACATAACAAAGAACAGCAAGGTAAGAGGCACGACAGCTATAAATACGACCGAGCTTAGCTTATTTGTCATAAATAATGAAGTATATAGCGTCTGACAAATGCTTGCTGACATTAATATAACAAGAATTAAATTTGCAAATATGCCAGGTTTATTTTCACGCAACATTAGCTCTAACCTCCAAGGATCATTTTTATATCATCATCGGGATTGATTGTATACGTCCTCACACCGATTTCAGGCAAATTGTTAAGAATTTCATCTACTATATCAGATCTCTCAGAAATAAGCGTTCTTGGAGAAATGTAAATTAGACAGACAGTATGATTTGACATTTGTGCATAATACATCTCATTATACAAGGCAACATCCAAAACACTTGTAAATATAATCATATCAGTAGATGTATTACTGCTTTCATAATGAAGCTTAACTATATCAGCCAAAGAAACAATTTGGTTAAAAGCTATAGTTGATAAAGTCTTGTAAATAGCTTCAAATTCAATCATATTTGAAGCCTTAAGGATCTCAAGTTTTTGGTTGAAATACATGTAGTTCACAGATATACCTTTGAATAAGTAATAATGTAATACAGAAACGGCAGCTTCTATGAGCTTGTCTTCAATAACAATATTAATTTCATCTGCATAGCTGTTACGTCGTAGATCCAAAATAATATTTACATTTGCATCAGAGGTGCTCTGGTAATTTTTTATCATCAAGGTATTACTTCTAGCAGTAAGCTTCCAATGTATTTTTTTGAAGCTATCTCCATAACTATAGTTTCTTAAATCCTTTATATTGTTGACATCCTCAGCTGTGCCTTGAGAAAAGCTCTGAGAGTCGGAACTGTTAGTAGTAAATACATCAAACTTATTTAGATGCTCAATTCTGGGATATACAATAATTTTCTTTGTTTCTGGAATTTTATATCTCAATTTTATCAAGCCTAGAAAATCTTCAATATATATTTCACTGATACCAACTTCGTATTGACCTCTGTATTTGCATTCCATATCAAAAACAAACTCTTTTTTTGAAAATGGAGTAATAAAAAGGCTCTGCGAATAGCTATTTGCTTTAAATATGGAATGTGAGCCAAAGAAGGAAACATATATATAAGGATAAATAATCAAATCCTCATTGCTGAGTTTAACAATCAATTTTACGTTTTCTCCCTTAATAATAATTCTTTTATCAATATCCTGAACAAACTTAAACCTCATGTAAACATACAGGGTATGACCTAATGAGAAAATAAGTAAGGATAAAAGAGTATTAAATAGGAAAGAGGGCACAAACCCACCAAAATTGTATCTAAATACTATTGCTAATATAAATAAAAAGATAAATGTAATCCTATTTCTTCTCATAGTTATCTACCAAAGGTATATAAACCTTTTCAATAATAGAACTTAAAATGTCAGTTACTGACATTCTCTTCAATTTGGCTTCCTGCTTTAACAAAATTCGGTGAGAAAGCGTCGGAAGGAGCATTTTCTTAATGTCCTCAGGTAGAACAAAACCTCTTCCACTATAATAAGCCCAGGCTTGTGCTGCACGACAAACGGCAAGTGAACCTCTAGGACTTGAGCCCAAAGCAATGTATTCATTTTTTCTAGTCTGATTTACTATATCGACAACATAATTCTTTAGTGTTTTATCGATATGAATCTGCTTAACTTCATTTTGAATATTAATAATATCAGAGCTGTCTACAACTGGCTCTAGAGTTTCTAATGGATTATCTTGCAGAAATCTAGAAAGAATGTAAACCTCTTCACCAGGATCAGGATAACCCAGAGAAATCTTCATAAAGAAACGATCCATCTGTGCCTCTGGAAGTGGGTAAGTACCTATATAATCAATAGGATTTTGTGTTGCCAAAACCATAAAAGGCTTAGGTAGCTTGTAGGTAATACCATCAACAGTGACTTGATTTTCTTCCATGATTTCTAACAAACTTGATTGTGTTTTCGGCGAGGTTCTGTTTATTTCGTCAGCCAATAATATCTGACACATAGCACTTCCTGCCCTAAACTCAAATTCACATGTTTTTTGATTATAAATTGAAAACCCTGTAATATCAGAGGGAAGAACATCTGGAGTAAACTGAATTCTTTTAAAGGAAGCAGAAACTGATTTTGCTAAGGCAGATACCAAACTGGTTTTTCCAACTCCAGGAACATCTTCTAAGAGCACATGACCGTTGCAAATGAGGGCTACTATTGTCAGTTCAATTGCATTTCTTTTTCCAACAATGACGTTTTCAACGTTGTCGGCAATTTTTTTTAAAAGAGCAGAGTTATTATTCATAGAAACCATCTCCTTGGTGAGTTCAATAATAAATAGAGGGCTTGTATTCATCTATTAAACTAAGTATATTAGATTTTTGCTAATGATTCCATATATTCATAAAAACTTCATAATTATGTAATAATATGTTATAATTTAGCGACTAGAACAACTAGAAACAAACTTGTGATAAACAAACTATTTGTTTACAATAATCATGAAATATGCTAAAATATTGCTGTACAAATTGCATTTATCACTATTAAGTATTTATTTTACTCTAAATTGTGGAAATGCTAGAAACCATGGACTATGTTTTTGGGTTCTCCATCCGATTACTTGGTTGATGGCGATTAATTATTAATATTTGGAGGTAACAAAACATGTTTAAAGAAGTTAAGTCAGAAATCATCACAAAGTTTCAGATTCATGAAGGCGATACAGGTTCTTCAGAGGTTCAAGTTGCAATTCTTACAGAAAGAATTAATCACCTTAATGACCACTTAAAGTTTCACAAGAAGGATCATCACTCAAGAAGAGGACTTCTAAAGATGGTTGGTGCAAGAAGAGGTTTATTAAACTATCTTCAAAAGAATGATATTGAAAGATATCGTGCTATTATTGAAAAGCTCGGTCTAAGAAAATAATATATATAAAACAGGCAGGCTTACGGTCTGCCTGTTTTTATATATATTATTAACTTGGACTTGTATAACACCTTTTAATTGTGGGAAAATTTAATACATAGCGTTAGATTAATAAGATACGCTAAATTTGAAATAATAAGGAACGACTAATTTTTTTGGTTGTTCCTATAGTAATGGCATATGGCTGTGGACAGTAGAAGGTAGATTGTGCGCCAAAGAGAACTTTGACGTAGAATCTACATCCTACATGTTTATAGTTTTAAAATAGCATATGACAACTATTAAAAAACTTAGGAGGATTTACATGTTCAAAACATTTAGTATGGAACTAGCTGGCAAAACGCTTACTGTTGAAACCGGAAAGCTCGCTCAGCTAGCAAGTGGAGCAGCACTAATCAGATATGGAGATACAGTAATAATGTCTACAGCTACAGCTTCGACAGCACCAAGAGATGGGATTGATTTTTTCCCACTTAGTGTTGATTATGAAGAACGTTTATATTCAGTCGGCAAGATTCCTGGCGGTTTTATTAAAAGAGAGGGAAGAGCCTCAGAAAGGGCTATTTTGACCTCAAGAGTAATTGACAGACAAATCAGACCACTATTTCCAAAGGATTTGAGAAATGATGTAACTGTTATTAATACTGTTATGTCAGTTGATCAGAACAATTCGCCTGAAGTAGCTGCTATGATAGGCTCATCAATTGCTTTAAGCATATCTGATATTCCATTTAATGGACCTACCGGTGGAGTTGTTATTGGGTTGATTGACAATGAAGTAATTATTAATCCTAATGCAGAACAGCGTGCAAAAAGCAAGATGTATGTAACACTTGCTGGTACAATGCAAAAAATAGTTATGATAGAAGCGGGAGCAGATATAGTTCCTGATGAAGTTATATTAGATGCACTTAAAAAAGGACATGAAGAGATTAAGAAAATATGTGAGTTTATTGATGGAATAGTTAAAGAAGTAGGAAAGCCAAAATTCACTTATCAATCATCAGAAGTACCAGCAGATTTGTTTGCTGCTGTAAAGGCTTTGGGATATGAAAAAATGCGCACAGCTGTTCTTGCTACAGAAAAGCAAGATAGAGATCTAAAAGTCAATGAATTGACAGCAGAGGCTCAAGCTGCACTTGCAGAACAGTTCCCAGATATGAAGAGCAAAATTAACGAAGCAATATACAAGCTAGAAAAGAAAGTAGTTCGTGAATATATTTTGAAGGAACACAAGCGCGTTGATGGAAGAGGTCTTGATGATATCAGAGCACTTTCAGCAGAAGTTGGAATCCTTCCAAGAACTCATGGTTCAGGTCTATTCCAAAGAGGTCAGACTCAGGTATTAACTATTGTTACACTTGGTGCAATGGGCGATGTTCAGAAGATGGATGGTATTGACACTGAAGTAACCAAGAGATACATGCATCATTACAATTTCCCAGGCTATAGTGTTGGAGAAGCAAAGACTTCAAGAGGTCCTGGTCGTAGAGAGATAGGACATGGTGCTCTTGCTGAAAGATCACTTTTACCAGTACTTCCTACTGAACAAGAATTCCCTTATGCTTTCAGACTTGTTTCTGAAGTATTGATGTCAAATGGTTCGACTTCTCAGGGAAGTGTTTGCGCTAGTTCACTGGCATTAATGGATGCAGGCGTTCCAATAAAAGCACCAGTAGCAGGTATATCTGCAGGGTTGGTTGTAGATGATGAAAATCCAGATAACTTTGTTACCTTCATGGATATCCAAGGTATAGAGGATTTCTTCGGTGATATGGATTTCAAGGTTGCAGGAACAACTGAAGGTATTACTTCTATTCAGATGGATATAAAGGTTGATGGTTTGAGCCATGAAATTATTCGTCAAGCTTTTGAGCATACAAAGAGAGGGCGCCTACAGATAATTAATGAGGTTATTCTTAAGACTATACCCACTCCAAGAAAAGAACTATCTGAATATGCACCAAAGATTATTGTGACACATATTGACCCTGATAAAATAAGAGATGTTATTGGACCTGGCGGAAAAATGATTAACAAAATCATTTTAGAAACTGGTGTTAAAATTGATATTGAAGATGATGGCAGGGTATACATTTTAACTTCTGATACAGCGGCTGCTCAGAAGGCTCTTAAAATCATTCAAGGTATAGCAAAAGATATCCAACCTGGTGAGATATATATGGGCAAAGTTGTTAGGACTACAACTTTTGGTGCCTTTGTTGAAATATTACCTGGGAAAGATGGACTTGTTCATATTTCCAAGCTTGACAACAAGAGAGTCGACAGAGTTGAAGATGTTGTTAACATAGGTGATGAGATTCTTGTAAAGGTCATGGAAATTGATAAGCAGGGTAGAATAAATCTTTCAAGGAAAGATGCAATGCAAGATGAAAACAGTGCAGACGTAAAGTAAATTATTTAATTATAATAGTTTTAGTTTTTAGGGCGTAGACATGCTGTTTACGCCCAATTTACTATTTTAGGTTGATTTTCTGTTTAAATCTGTTTAAATTAGAAGTTAAATTAAAGCAGCAAATTAATGTTCGATTTTAAGGTGCAATATCGGAGGATTTGATGGTTAAAAAGATAGCATTAGATAATGGACTAAGACTTGTATTTGAGAATATCCCATATGTGAGGTCTGTGTCGGTAGGAATCTGGGTTGGTACCGGATCAAGAAGTGAAAATACAAAAAATAATGGAATTTCTCATTTTATTGAGCATATGCTTTTCAAAGGAACTACTAATCGTTCAGCAAAGGATATTGCAGAATGTATAGATGCTATAGGTGGCCAAATAAATGCGTTTACAGGAAAAGAATGCACCTGCTACTACACAAAAACACTTGATACTCATCTTGATATTGCGCTAGATGTTTTAGCTGATATGTTTTTCAATTCAAAGTTTGAAAGTGCAGACATAGGGGTTGAAAAGAGGGTTGTTATTGAAGAAATTGGAATGTATGAAGATACTCCTGAGGAGCTGGTACATGATATTTTTTCAGAAATGGTGTGGAGCGGAAATTCTTTAGGCTACCCGATACTTGGAACCCAGAAATGCATAAATAAATTTAGTAAAAAAATGATTAAACAGTATATGAATGAGTTTTATACACCATATAATACTGTTATTTCGGTGGCTGGAAATTTTGATGAAGCCGAATTGATTGATTATGTGAAGAAGCATTTTGAAAGTTGGAAATTTGATGGAGTATATAGTTTAAACTTTTCACCTGTTGAATATAAAATTGATAAAGCTATTCGTGAAAAAGATACGGAGCAGGTACATTTATGTATGGGATTTGAGGGAATAGCGCATGGAGATGACAAGGTATATTCGTTGCTTGCCTTAAATAATATATTTGGTGGTGGCATGAGTTCTCGCCTTTTTCAAAATATTAGAGAGAAAAAAGGACTTGTATATTCTATATATTCTTATCCATCTACTTATAAAGGTGCTGGGCTATTTATGATTTATGCAGGTATGAATCCTGAGTATTTACAAAATGTAGTTGATCTTACAAAGAAAGAAATAGACTTGCTGTTGAAAAAAGGTATAACTCAAGATGAATTAAACAAATCAAAGGAACAGCTGAAAGGTAACTATATATTAGGTTTGGAGAGTATAAATAGCAGAATGAACAGTATTGGTAAATCTGAGCTAATGCTAGGAAAAATCAAAACTCCTGAAGAAATTCTAAATAAAATGGATAATATTAAAATTGATGATATATATGAAATAATTGAATTGGTCTTCAAATATGAAAAAATGAGTATATCCGCAGTAGGGAACTTAAAAAAAGAAATTATCATTTAAAATTTATTATCAAAGCATCCGAATTTATAATTCGGGTGCTTTTTTGTTATTAATGACCTTGGTACAGGCACTAGGTATTTGCCCAAAACATAAGATATACTAGTCGTCATAATTGATTTATTCTTCAATACTAAGAATGGGAGGATTTAAGTGTGGGAGGTAAGAAATTTAGCATTATTGGGGGAGATCTAAGAAATGTAAAATTGGCCGAGTTAATAGCAGCTGAAGGCAATTCTGTTAATATATATGGCTTTAGTAAAGCAGGGTTTGAAGTAAAATTCGAACAAAGTAATACTATTGCGGAGGCTATTAGCGGGTCTGATGTTGTAATTGGCCCGATACCATGTTCAAATGATAATGAGTTAATAAACACACCATTCCACAGCGAAAATATTCATATTAATGAAGTATTTAGATGCATGAACAAGAATCAGTTATTTATTGCTGGAAGAATAAGTGAGAAAATTGTTCACCTAGCGCAAGTATGCAATGTTTATACAGTTGATATGTTGGAAAGAGAAGAGATGGCAGTACTAAATGCAATTCCAACTGCAGAGGGTGCAATTCAAATAGCTATGGAAGAAATGCCGATTACTTTACATAATAGTAATGCATTAATCCTGGGATACGGTAGAATAGGTAAGATATTGGCAAAAATGTTACATGGAATAGGTGCCAACGTTTATGTAGAAGCACGTAAATATTCTGATTTGGCATGGATCAAAAGCTTTGGGTATAAACCCGTAATATTAAGTGAATTATCGCAGACTGTGAAAAATATGGATGTTTTATTCAATACTATCCCATCCGTTATTTTAAATAATGAGGTTTTAAAAATGTTAAGTTCTGATTGCCTTATTATTGACCTAGCATCAAAACCAGGTGGAGTTGATTTTGAAAAAGCAAAAGAAATTGGTTTAAAAGCAATATGGGCGCTCTCACTTCCAGGCAAAGTTGCCCCTGTAACAGCTGCGGGGTTCATTAAGGACACCGTTTATAATATAATTGAAGAGTTGGGGGTATAAGAATGCTATTGAAAGGTGTTAGAATTGGATTTGCAATGACAGGCTCATTTTGTATCTTTGCAAAAACAATCCCGCAGATTGAAATCTTAGTAAATGAAGGTGCTGAGGTTTTTCCAATAATTTCTGAGGCTGTAAATGAGTTTGATACAAGATTTGGGAAGGCTGAAGATTTAAAGAATACATTGCTGCAAATCACAGGGAATAAGCCTATTAACACAATTGTTGGTGCAGAGCCAATAGGCCCCAAAGCATTGCTGGATATATTGGTTGTAGCACCTTGTACAGGTAATACCATTGCAAAAATAGCAAATGCTGTTACTGATGGCCCGGTTACAATGGCTTGTAAAGCACATCTGAGAAATATACGTCCAGTTGTTATAGCCGTTTCAACAAATGATGGGCTAAGTGCAAATGCAAAAAACATAGGAGCATTGCTTAATATGAAAAACATATATTTTGTTCCATTTGGACAGGATGACCCTATGAAAAAATGTACTTCTCTTGTTGCAGATTTTGATCAAATATTGCCGACTGTACTAGCTGCCTTGCAGAATAATCAAGTTCAGCCTATGTTGCTTTAAAATTCTTAATTTCTTATGGTTGAAAATAATGTTGATAATATTAAGATTTTTTAAGGGAAGCTTAAATCAGCTTCCCTTAATTCACTTTTTATAAAAAGCATATGGAATGTTCTTACAATATAACCCAATGTATTTTCTTAAAATATTAATATGAGTTTATTGAGTTGCCTATATTTTTCTGATTTCATATGGGTTTATTTGTTTTTGTGCATTTTTAGTGTATTATTTTGATAAAAAATTAAATAATAAGTAATAACAAATAAAGTTTAAATGAGGTGTTAGCGGTGGCTAATAAAAATGATCAAACTATTGTCCCTGATGTTCAGCCTGTAGAGCAAGAAACACAAAATATTGATATTCAACAAATTAAAGAGTTAGGTACAACAGGTTTGCCAAAAGAAGAAAGCAATATACACTGTCTTTCCGTGATTGGGCAAATTGAGGGGCATATAATGTTGCCTCCTCACAACAAGACAACAAAATACGAGCATGTTATTCCTCAACTAGTTGCTATAGAAGAGAGTAAGCAAATAGAAGGATTACTTTTAATACTGAATACTGTCGGAGGAGATGTTGAGGCTGGTCTTGCAATATCTGAAATGGTTTCCGGCTTATCAAAGCCTTCCGTATCCCTCGTATTAGGTGGAGGGCACAGTATTGGCGTTCCAATGGCGGTTTCTGCAGATTATTCTTTTATAGCTAGCTCGGCAACGATGACAATACATCCTATCAGGCTTAACGGTATGGTAATAGGTGTGCCACAAACTTATGAGTATTTTGATAAAATGCAGGAAAGAGTGGTAAAGTTCGTTTGCAGTCATTCAAAAATAGAAAAGAAAAAATTCAGAGAGCTTATGCTCAATACAGGTGAACTAGCAAACGATGTTGGCACTGTTTTATTTGGTGAGGAGGCAACGCAAGCAGGTTTAATTGATCAGGTTGGCGGGCTAGCAGATGCGATTGCCAAGCTGAATGAGCTTATAGAACTTAAGAAAAAGGCTACAGTAAAAGTAGATGGTACGCTACAATGATTCTTTATACGATTTTTGATGCTAGTGTGATTTTCAAAAATGGAAGTATTGATGAACAGCAAGCTAATGCCAACTATTGTGAAATGAATGTTGATGGAATCGTAGTACAGGTATCTCAATCTAGTAGTGCAGATACTTGTGTAGAGAGAATAATTAGCACAAACCCGGCAGACTATCTAAATCCAAAGCTCCAACCTGGTTGTGTAATTCAAAAATAATAAAAAGGCTGGGTTACTTATTAATAGTACCAGCCTTTAACTATATCTAGTCCATATACCTTCATTTTAAAAAAATTGATTACTTTCATAAAAAAATCACACATTAATTTTCATTATAAAAATACAAACTCATTCTGAGTAATGTTTTCATTGAAAACATCTCAAAATTGTATATAATTTTAATAAACAAAGATTTGAAGTGTGTGGGGTGATCATTTGAAAGGTGTACGTTTAGCAAATATTGAGGACGTAAATGCTATGAGCTTTATTCATGCTCAAACTTGGAAAAGTGCATATACTGAATATATTTCATATGAATATCTGAATAACATAACAGATGAAGGCTGGATTCCGCTATTTTGTAGAGCCTTCGTTCAAAAATTGCATGAGGCAGCAGTATTTGAGCTTGATGGTATACTCACTGGCACAGTCACATTTGGACGTGGACGGATTATTACTACATGTACTATCGCGGACATGAGCACACAAGATAAAAACAGTTGCTGTCAAATAATTTCACTCTATGTACTTCCTCAGTACTGGTCAACAAAACAAGGCTATGAATTGACTAAATTTGCATTGGAAAGGCTGAAAAGTCAAGGATATAAAAGCTGCTATCTGTGGGTTATAAAAGAAAATGAAAGAGCTGTAAATTTTTACAAGAGATTTGGGTTTAAAAGCACCAATGAGCATACAACTGTAATGCTTGCAGAAAATGCGGTTATCGAGGAAAAGTATATAATTTACTTTTGAAGTATTTTATGATTTTATGTTATAATATCTTTTGAGTACGTAGAAAATTAAAGTAAACTCATGTTTTGATTTTTGGGGGAATAGTTTTGAGCGAAGGTAAAAGAATTACAACGAAAGTATCTGCAGAGGAAATTGCGCAGCAGTACAAATATATTGAAACAATAAAGAAGCACAATCAGGATGTAATTACTGAAACTGGTAATTTGTTGAGATACAATATTCAAACCTTTGGTTGTCAGATGAATGAAAATGATTCTGAACGCCTTTCAGGTATGCTAGCTAGGATGGGGTATATAGAAAGCGCAACCCGATCTGACAGTGATTTAGTTATATTCAACACCTGTTGTGTACGTGATAATGCTGAACAAAAGGTGTATGGGCATCTTGGAGCTCTAAAGAAATTAAAAGAAATAAATCCAAACTTAATTATTGCCATTTGTGGATGTATGATGCAGCAACCAGAGGTTGTAGAGTATATTAAAAAGACCTATAAACACGTTGATATAATATTTGGAACTCACAATTTATATAAGTTTCCAGAGCTACTAAATACTGAAATTATAACTAAAAAAACTATTATCGACGTTTGGGATTCCACAGGCTCAATAGCTGAAAATATGCCTATTATTAGAAATGATAATCTCAAGGCATCGGTTACTGTTATGTATGGTTGCAACAATTTCTGCACTTATTGCATTGTGCCATATGTCAGAGGCAGAGAACGAAGCAGAAGTATTGAAGAAATACAAAATGAGGTAGGAATACTAGCTAAGGATGGCTGTAAGGAGATTACCTTGCTCGGTCAAAATGTAAATTCTTATGGTAAGGACTTAGATGGGGACTTTTCTTTTGCTGGTCTTTTGAGAGAATTAAATAAAATAGATGGAATAGAGCGAATCAGGTTTCTGACCTCGCATCCCAAAGACTTATCAGATGAGTTGATTTTTGCGATACGTGACTGTGAAAAGGTATGTGAGCATATACATTTGCCTGTTCAGTCCGGCAGCTCAAAAATTCTAGAAGATATGAATAGAAGGTATTCAAAAGAGCAGTATTTGGAATTACTAGATAGAGTGAGGAAGCACATACCTGGTATTACCTTATCTACTGACATTATAGTAGGCTTTCCTGGAGAAACTGAGCAAGATTTTGATGAAACGCTCGACCTTGTTTCAAAAGCAAAATTTGATATGGCCTATACCTTTCTTTACTCAAAGAGGACAGGAACACCAGCTTCAAAAAATCCAGATCAGATTACTGAAGAAGTTAAAAAAGATAGATTTAACAGATTGTTGGCACTGCAGAATTCAATTTGTCATCAAATTAATGATGACTTACTTGGAAAAGAGCTTGAAGTTTTGGTTGAAGGGATAAGCAAGAACAGTAAAACAAATTATACAGGTAGAACTAGAGAAAATAAAATAGTGAATTTCGAAGGCAGACCAGAATTAGTTGGAAAGCTAGTAAATGTAAAGATAGATACTATTCATTCCTGGTCATTACTTGGAAAGTTAGTATAGCTTCATTGATTTTTCAATAAGCTAGTAAGAAGAAAACACAAAATAAAAGAGGAGCAAAGGTGATAAAAATGGATATTACAGAAAAGGCAAGAGAACTTGGTTTAATGTTGGCAAATTCAAAAGAAATGGAAATATATAAAAATTCCGAGTCTGTAATGCAATCAGACGAAAAGTCAACTAAGATGATGAGTGAATACAAGCAGCTTCAAATAGATATGGTTAAGCGTACTAGAGCAGGTGTTGAGGCTCAGGTAATTGAAGATACTAAGCAAAAATTACTAGCAAAGCAGAAAGAAATAAACGAATATGATAAAACTAATGATTTTCTTACATCCAAGGCTAATTTAGAGGCATTAATGAAAAAAGTAAATGATATAATCATATTCTCAATAACAGGCGAAACAGCCTGCTCAGATGAAAAATGCAGCTCATGTGGTGGTGGCTGTAAAGGATAAAGTTGAACCTCCTTTATTTGACTTATAGCATTAAAGGATGGTATGTCATTAAATTTATGCCAGTAAACGGCTTATGGAGGTTATTATGGCTACTGTAACGCCTATGATGCAGCAGTATCTCGATATAAAAGAACAATATAAGGATTGCATTTTATTTTTCCGTCTTGGTGATTTCTATGAAATGTTCTACACAGATGCAGAGATAGCATCTAAAGAGCTAGAAATCACACTTACAGGAAAAGGTTGTGGATTAGAGGAAAGGGCGCCAATGTGTGGCGTTCCTTTTCATGCTGCCGATGGATACGTTGCCCGTCTTATTGCAAAGGGCTTTAAGGTTGCTATTTGCGAACAGGTGGAGGACCCTGCGCTGGCAAAGGGTCTTGTAAAAAGAGATGTTGTCAAGGTTGTAACGCCAGGTACTATTACAGATATATCAATGCTTGATGAAAGAAAAAACAACTATCTTATGTCTGTTTGCAGAAATGGTAATTTCTATGGAATTGCCGCAGTTGACATCACAACAGGTGATTTTTATACAACCAGAATTACATGGGGGAATACAAAAGGAAAGTTGTTAGATGAGCTTGCCAAGTATTTACCTTCTGAGCTGGTTGTCAACAGCGAATTTAATATTGATACTGAGTTCCTTTCACAATTGAATAGGCGATTTAATACATATATTTCAACCTTTAATGATAGCTCCTTTGAATATGGAAATGCATTAGAAACTCTCAAAGCACATTTTGAAAATGTGACGTTGAATTTGTCTGACTATGATATTTCAGTAAATGCTTCTGGAGCTTTACTTAAGTATATTGACATGACTCAAAAGGTTAGCCTTAACCATATACAGAACTTTAATTCCTATAATATAGAGGAATACATGGTACTTGATGTTGCAACGCGCAGAAATCTTGAGCTCACTGAAACCATGAGAGATAAATCAAAGCGAGGCTCCTTGATATGGGTCTTGGACAAAACCATGACTTCAATGGGCGGCAGACTTCTTAGAAAATGGATTGAACAACCGCTTGTAAATCTAGGCGATATTCAGCAGCGCTTAGACTCAGTAAATGAATTTAAAAATAAATTTATGGCTCGTGTTGAAGTAAGAGAACTACTGAAAAGAGTATACGATATTGAACGTCTTATGGGCAAGGTAGTGCTTGGTAGTGTAAATTGTCGAGACTTTATAGCTCTCAAAAATTCTATAGGACAGATTCCATATTTAAAAACCATTTTGTGCGATTTTGATGCTCAATATAATAAATATTGCTTTGATCAATTGGATTGTCTTGAGGATGTGGGCAAGCTAATTGAAACTTCAATAATTGATGACCCTCCAATTACAATAAAAGAGGGTGGAATAATTAAAGCTGGCTACAACAAACAGGTGGACAAGCTCAGGCAGGCATCTACGGAGGGGAAGAACTGGATAGCTGCGCTGGAAGTGGCACAAAGGGAAAAGACAGGCATCAAAAACCTTAAGGTTGGCTTTAATAGGATATTTGGATATTACATAGAGGTCACAAAATCATATTTTTCACTTGTACCTGTTGAGTTTATTAGAAAGCAAACTCTTGCAAATTGTGAAAGATATATAACTCCAGAACTAAAAGAGATTGAAGATACAATTTTGGGTGCAGAAGAGAAAATAATTCGTTTGGAGTATAGCTTGTTTATAGAAATAAAAGATACTATAGCTATGCAATTAACTAGAATTAAGACAACTGCCAAGTCACTGGCAGAGCTAGATGCACTTTCATCCTTAGCTGAGGTGGCTGATCGTGAAGACTATTGTATGCCAGAGGTGTCCGCTACAGATGAAATACATATAGTTGATGGCAGACACCCTGTAGTAGAGAAAATGACTGATAAAAGCAGTTTTGTGCCCAATGACACAGTGCTTGACATGGATGAAGATAGACTTGCCGTTATAACTGGGCCAAACATGGCCGGAAAGTCTACATATATGAGGCAAACGGCTCTCATTGTTCTGATGGCACAAATAGGCAGCTTTGTACCTGCAACATCTGCCAAAATAGGTTTGGTAGATAGAATATTTACAAGGGTTGGAGCTTCGGATGATTTAGCTTCAGGTCAAAGTACTTTTATGGTTGAAATGTCTGAGGTGGCAAATATTCTTATAAATGCTACACAGAGGAGCTTACTGATACTTGACGAGATTGGAAGGGGAACCAGCACCTTTGACGGCCTTAGTATTGCTTGGGCTGTGATAGAATATATTGTAAACAAAGAGAACTTGGGTTGTAGAACACTTTTTGCAACGCATTATCACGAATTGACTGAGCTGGAGGGCAAGCTAACTGGCATAAAGAATTATTGCATAACTGTCAAAGAAAAGGGCGAGGATATCATATTTCTTCGAAAGATCATCAGAGGTGGGGCTGACGGTAGCTATGGTATTCAGGTTGCCAGACTCGCAGGTGTTCCATTACCTGTTATTGAGAGAGCAAAAGAAATACTCTCTGAGCTCGATGATGCAGATATTAGCAAAAATGGCAAGGTTCGCAGAGTGAAAAAACAAATGGAGGGTCAAATGGATATCTTTGCAGCTGCCACGAAAGCATCGCAAAGCAGTGAGGTACTTGATGATATAAAGAAGATTGATATATCTAGGCTTACACCTATTGACGCGATGAATATTTTGTATGAGCTACAACGAAAGATGAAAGGGTGAATTTAGTGGGATGTATAATTGTACTCGATGAAAATACTTCAAATAAAATAGCAGCTGGTGAAGTAGTTGAAAAACCGGCTTCTGTTATTAAAGAACTGGTTGAAAACTCTATCGATGCCGGTGCAACTAGCATCTCAGTAGATATAAGAAATGGTGGCATTTCATACATCAAGGTTACCGACAATGGTAGTGGCATGGATGAGGACGATGTGGAATTAGCTTTTGAACGCCATGCAACTAGCAAAATCAAAAGAGCAGAGGATTTGGATTCAATTATAACTATGGGCTTTAGAGGTGAAGCACTGGCAAGTATAGCTGCTGTTTCTTCTGTGGAGCTTCAAACCAAGACTGCCAGCAACACATACGGTATGTATGTTCATATAAGTGGTGGAATTTTAAGAGAGGTACGGCAGACAGGATGTCCTGTCGGCACAACCTTTATTATTAAAGATTTATTTTTTAATACTCCTGCAAGATATAAGTTTTTGAAAAAGGATGCTACTGAAGCAGGGTATATTTCAGACACTATTTCAAGAATTGCTCTTGGAAATCCTGATATAACTTTTAGGTTAATGAATGGAAAAGTTTTGCAAATACATACCCCGGGAAATAATGATTTGAAAAGTGCAATTTACAGCATTTATGGAAAAGAAATCATTAAGGAGCTTATTCAAGTAGAATATCAGGATGAGAAGTTTAAGATTACAGGATATGTTGGTAAGCCTGAAGCCGCAAGATCAAATAGAAACTATCAATCACTTTATATAAATAAAAGATATGTAAAAAGTAAGCTGGTTTCATACGCTGTAGAGCAGGCCTATTCCAGTATTCTTATGAAAAACAAGTTCCCTTTTTATGTGCTAAATATTGAGCTGAATCCACACTTAGTTGATGCCAACGTCCATCCCGCTAAAATGGATGTGCGTTTTGCAGATGAAAGTAATTTGTCCAGAGCTATACATATGGCAGTTTCAAAGGCTGTTAGCTCGGGTAGTTTGTTTAATCCTGTGTCAGTATCAAATAAGGATAGAGAGATATTTAAGTTTAAGAATGTTGAACCACAAAAGGAGTATGTACAGGAGCAGCTTGGTCATAAAGCTAATATAGATGATGGAAATGCTGCTTATTCAGCAAAAGAGTTTAGTACCAATCAATCTCAAATACAGGATATGATTAAAAGCAAACAGAGCGAGGTTAAATATGAAGGCTACAGTGCTTTTAATAATAAAAAAATTGCTGAAAATACTTCAGCAGAAATTCGTATGTTTACCAAAGCGATGGAACCGTTAGTAAGAACTGATTTGCGTAAAGCTTCATCGCAAGTATTCTACAGTGAATCGAAAAGTATAATTAACGAACCTCCAGCAGCTAATGAACCCAGCGCTGAGCCACAGCATGAAAAAGCCACTCCAGAACTGGCAGATATGAAATACATTGGGCAAGCTTTTTCAACCTACATTATTCTTCAAAATTGTGAAGAACTGATTCTAGTTGATCAGCATGCTGCACATGAAAGAATATTATATGAAAAGCTAAAAACAAAATTTGAGTCACAAGAGAATACAACACAATTGCTGCTTGAACCAGTGGTGGTTCAGCTTCAAGCCTATGAATTAAACGTAATTAAGGCTAAAGAAGAGCTTTTTAATAAAATAGGATTTGTTTTTGAGGATTTTGGAAACAATTCAATAATAATAAGAGGTATTCCATACCTAGTAGAAGGTTATTCACCAAAGGATTTATTTTTGGAATTAACTAATAAACTACAAGAAGCTATTAAGCCTGTAAACACACCAGTAGCAGATGAAATAATTCATTCCATAGCATGCAAGGCCGCCATTAAAGCAAACAAAAAACTTGATGAGCGTGAGGTGCATCAGCTCTTGAGTGAACTAGCCAATACAGGGAGACGATATACCTGTCCTCATGGCCGTCCTACAGTCATTCGTCTAACAAAATATGAATTAGAAAAAATGTTTAAAAGAATCGTATAAATGAAAGGACATATTAATGAACTGTGTGATTGTAATAGTTGGTCCAACCGCTTCGGGCAAGACTAGCTTATCTATAGAACTTGCTAAGAGATTGAATGGAGAAATAATATCTGCAGACTCCATGCAAATATATAAACATATGGATATAGGTACTGCGAAACCAACTTTAGATGAGATGCAGGGAATAAAGCATTATCTGATTGACGAGGTATTACCCAGCGAGGATTTTAATGTTGTCAAATTCAAGGAACTAGCAAATAAATATATTGAAGAAATTATTCAAAAAGACAAGCAGCCAATTATAGTGGGGGGCACAGGACTCTATATCAGTTCATTAATAAATAATATCAATTTTAGTGAGAGTGAGTGTGACTGGGAGCTCAGAGAAACGTTAAAAAAAGAAGCTGAAGAGTATGGGCCACAATATATTCATGATAAGCTGAAGCTTGTTGATGCTGAAACTGCTAATAATATTCACCCAAATAACGTAAAGCGTGTGATACGTGCTTTAGAGGTATATTACCAGACACAAAAACCCATTTCTTATCACAATGAGATGTCAAGGGGAGTGCCTTCAAAATATAAATTCATATTAATTGGCTTATCAATGGATAGACAACATTTATATGAAAGAATAGACAAGAGAGTGGATATAATGCTTGAAAATGGATTAGTTGACGAAGTGAAAAGCCTTATAAGTCTTGGTTTTGCAGATTGTTTGATTTCTATGCAGGGGATTGGCTACAAGGAGATATTATCATATATTAATAATGAAATAACATTGGAAGAAGTTGTAGATATTATTAAAAGAGGTTCTAGAAGATATGCCAAGAGACAAATAACTTGGTTTAAAAGAATAAATGAAATTAAATGGTTTAGTATAGATAATTCTGGAAATACTAATAATACCGTTGAAGATGCGAAAGCCTACATAGATAGGTGTTTTGCTTCACTTTAAGCCTAGGTAGTACTATATTCTTATTGCAAGCACAGGCATTTTCTTGTAAAATGATAGCATACCAAGTCTTCATATTCAGTGCAAGATTTTCAATAGGGGACTCATAAAGCTGAATCCATAATGTGGAGGATGACTTAGAACGAAATATATAAAACAAAGGAGTGGATTTACTTTGGTAAAGAATACTATTAATTTGCAGGACATTTTTTTGAACCAGGTTAGGAAAGAGCATATAGCTGTAACTATATACTTGACCAACGGATTTCAGCTAAAGGGAATGGTTAAGGGATTTGATAACTTTACAGTTGTTCTTGATAGTGATGGAAAGCAGCAGTTAGTGTATAAGCATGCAATTTCTACTATTTGTCCAATGAAGCTAGTTAATTTGATATTTAACGAACCAATAAAGGAACAGATTTAGTTGTACATAGTTAAATGTCTTAAAGATTAGTGAAAAGTGAATAATGAAAAGTGGAGCGCCAAGAAAGCGCCTAAGATATAGCAGGTGGAAATCCTGTGCGGAAAGGGTGAGCCGCCCACCGCTATCCATTCCTTGGAACCGAAAGGGTGACCTTAGGTTTAAGCGTAGG
>DATCID010000132.1:0-40574 GCA_036507975.1 Ruminiclostridium sp. | reverse complement strand
TACCAGCTCTCCGTCCTACGCTTAAACCTAAGGTCACCCTTTCGGTTCCAAGGAATGGATAGCGGTGGGCGGCTCACCCTTTCCGCACAGGATTTCCACCTGCTATATCTTAGGCGCTTTCTTGGCGCTCCACTTTTCATTATTCACTAATCTATCGTTCCCCCACCTACCACAACCTCTCCGGCATAAAAAACAACTGACTGGCCTGGAGTGATTGCCCTCTGAGGTACATCAAACACTACTTTAATTTTATTATCATCCAATACACTTATTGTGGCTGGCGATTCCTTTGCTGAATACCGTATTTTGGCATTAACTCGCATGCCATCAATTGGTTTTTCAATAGAAATAAAGTTTAAATCTGACGCAGTAAGGCTGTCAGAAAACACCTCGTGGTCATCGCCCAAAACTACTCTATTGTTCGTTGCATCTAGTTTAACCACGAACATAGGCTTGCCAAACGTATTTCCAAGACCTTTTCGCTGTCCGACAGTGTAGTGCACAATACCTTTGTGCTCACCTAAAACATTTCCATTAGTATCAATAAACTTCCCAGGTACTATCTTCTTGTCACAGTTTTCACTCAAAAACTTTCCATAGTCATTGTCATGGATAAAACAAATTTCCTGACTATCTGGTTTTGATGCCACAGATAGTCCTAAATCTTTTGCCATTTGCCTTATCTGATCTTTTGGGTAGTCACCAACAGGCATAAGCGTTCTGCTTAACTGCTCCTGCGTCAAGTTGTACAAAGCATAGGTCTGATCCTTCTTATCAGTGACAGATTTCTTCAGAATATGCCTGCTAGTCGCAGCGTCATACATAACCTTTGCATAATGCCCTGTTGCTATATAGTCTATTCCCATGGGAACTGCCTTATCCAGCATAGCCTGCCACTTAACATGCCTATTACAGGCAATACATGGATTTGGAGTACGCCCTTTGAAGTACTCTTCCTTGAAATATTCAATAACTGTTTTATTAAAAATGTCCTTAAAATTCAGCACATAATATGGTATACCAAGCTTATTTGCTACTCTTCTAGCGTCATCTACTGCAGATAATGAGCAACAGCTCCCCTCAGATTTTTTCATTTCTTCATCCATATCCTGCCAAATCTGAAGTGTCACTCCTATAACCTCATAACCTTGTTGCAATAAAAGGGCGGCAGCTACAGAACTGTCTACGCCGCCGCTCATACCAAGCATTACTTTTTTTGAGCTCATTAACTTTCTCCCATTATATTTCTATGATCTTAGCTTAATGTAGAATTATTTCTATTCTAGTCTTCGTAATCTTCCTCACGCCCATGACTGTGATTACAGCTATCGCAACAACCTGTACAGTCCACACTTTCATCTGGTGCTAAGCCGCTCCTTCTTCTATAATCCTCAAGAGCCGCAGCAATTGCTTCCTGAGCAAGGTTTGAGCAGTGCATCTTCGCTGGCGGCAAACCGTCTAGCGCCTCAGCAACAGCCTGATTTGTTATCTTCATAGCTTCTTCAACGGTCTTGCCCCTCACAAGCTCAGTAGCCATACTACTTGTTGCAACAGCAGCCCCACAGCCAAAGGTCTTAAATTTAGCATCAACTATGATATTATCCTCTATCTTTAAATACATTTTCATTATATCTCCACATTTAGCGTTTCCAACCTGACCTACACCATTTGCATCTTCAATTACTCCAACATTTCTTGGATTTGTAAAATGGTCCATAACCTTTTCACTATACATACATATACCTCTTTTCTATATCAAATTCTATAATATTATTCTATTTACAAAGTTTATTTTTTATTTTTAACTACCTCATAAAGAGGTGACATATCTCTTAGTTTACTAACGATTGTAGGAATCACCTCAAGTAAGTAATCTACATCTTCCTCTGTATTCTCATCACCAAAGGTTAATCTAAGAGAACCATGAGCTATTTCATGCGATAGTCCTATTGCCATAAGTACATGTGAAGGATCTAAAGAACCTGATGAACAAGCAGACCCGCTTGAACCATATACACCCTTCATATCAAGCATAAGTAGAAGTGATTCTCCCTCAATAAACTGGAATGAAATGTTAACATTGCCAGGAAGTCTACTGCTACTATGTCCATTAAGTCTAACATATGGTACCTTTGCCATAATTCCTTCAATTGTCTTCTCTCTTAAGTTAACTAATTTCTTGTTATACGCATCAATATTTTCTGTAGCCATCTCAATAGCCTTAGCTAACCCAACTATTGCAGGAACATTTTCTGTGCTAGCTCTCTTGCCTCTCTCCTGCTGACCGCCATGAATGAAAGAAGAAATCTTAACACCTTTGCGAATGTATAGAGCCCCTATCCCTTTAGGTCCATAAAATTTATGGCCTGATAACGATAATAAGTCAATATTCATTTTTTCTACATCTATTGGTATATTTCCAACTGCCTGAACTGCATCAGTATGAAATAATATACCCTTTTCTCTTGCAATTTCACCTATTTCCTGTATTGGCTGAATAGTGCCAATCTCGTTATTAGCAAACATTATACTAATTAGTATTGTGCTATCCTTTATTGCTTCTTTAAGCTGTTCTAATGATATAATTCCTTCACTATCAACTGGTAGATACGTAACTTCAAAACCTTTATCTTCAAGAAACTTACATGTCCCCAAAATTGCAGGATGCTCAATTGCTGATGTAATAATGTGATTACCTTTTTTCTTATTTGCATCTGCAATACACTTAAGTGCCCAATTATCAGCTTCACTACCAGAACCTGTAAAAAATATCTCTCTAGACTGTGCGCCTATTGCTTTGGCCACTTTTTCTCTAGCTTCTTCAACAGCTTTCTTGCTATCTCTGCCTATGCTATATATTGAAGAAGCATTACCAAAATGCTCGCTAAAGTATGGCTTCATAGACTCAAATACTTCAGGCTTAACATATGTGGTTGCTGCATGATCTAAGTAAACAATTCTCTCTCCCATAAAAAACGCTCCCTTTTAATTTCAATATTATTTAATAATATACCCCTGCCAAAAACAATAAAAACAGATTATATATAATAAATATAATCCTTTTCAGTTTTATTTTCAAAATCTAAGACAAGATCTGCAATTGAGATTGAATCAACTACCTCGTTAATCTTATCGCGCAATTTAGCCCAAACAGGTGCTGTAACACATACATCTGATCTATCGCAGCTTGTAGGCATGTCTAAATCAATACAATCCACTGGACACAGAGTGCCCTCAAGCGACCTTAATACATCTCCAACCGTTATTTTTTCAGCAGGTTTAGCAAGCAGATAACCTCCCTGCGCACCTCTGACACTTTTAACAATTCCAGATTTCTTCAGAGAAGAAAACAACTGTTCAAGATAGTTTTCAGAGAGCCCTTGTCTTTGAGCAACACTTTTCAAAGATACTTGTCCCTCTTTGTCATTCACTGCCAAATCAACAATAGCTCTGAGTCCATATCTACCTTTTGTAGATACCTTCATGTTAATCACCTTAATTCCAATTAATTTACTATGCTTTAATTCGATGTTACCACAATAACATTTAGAATTCAAGTACTTATTAGTGACTTTTAACTGAATTGTTAAATTATTAACACCTTAAATTCAAATATATCTAATGACTTTTACTGAATCGTTAATTCATTAAATAAAGGAACTATAGCATCTTGTCTTCAACATATAGTCAATTTCTTCAATGCTCTTGCCATTTGAGCATAAAATAAATACACCATAGCTTGATTTGCTGTTGGTGCTCATAACAGGACTTGAATTCTCTTCAGTTATCGTTGAAAAATCAAATCGTCCACCTTCGAAAACCACAGCATCTATTGGCTTACCATATGAGTACAAGTCAACAACAGTATAGCCCTTCTGCTGAAGTCCCTCAGTGATGCCTGTGAGATTTGATTGAACTGCAACTACCATATTTGTCACCTCTATCATTAAAAATATCCATAATAAGATATTCTTTACAGAGGTGCGAAAATTATTCTTCAGATTTCTCTTCAAGCTTATTTTCTGATACCTTTTTCTTTTTGAGACTAGGCAACGGCTTATTTGTAAATATAAACCAAATCACAATTAAAACATAAACTAATATACTTGGTGCCAATAAGTACTGATATGTCATTATGTTCAGTAGCAAAAGCACAAAACCAACCAACAAAACCCAAGCCAATACTCTTTTTAACATGTTTTCAACCTCCACGAGCCGCTAATTGCGACAGAAATATAATTTATCTTGCTTTCTGAAGTCTTTTAAGTTTCTCGCCATTTCTCCAGCCAATCCTTAATTTTACCCTCATATCCATTTGCAGTGGGATTATAATACAAAGTGCCTATCATTTCATCTGGTAAAAACTCTTGCTTTACAATGTTGTTTTTATAATCATGTGCATATTTATAACCTTTTCCATACCCAAGCTGCTCCATACCTTTTGCTGCAGCATTCCTCAGATGCATAGGAACGCTTCCAGTATTCTTTTTTTCAACATCTGACAAGGCCTTATTAATTGCCATGTAGGCAGAATTTGATTTAGGGCTACACGCTACTGTAACAGTTGCATGGGCTAGAATTATCCTGGCCTCAGGCATTCCAATCATCTTAGCTGCCTGTGCTGCTGCAACTGCAACCTGCAAGGCAACCGGATTTGCCATACCCACGTCCTCCGAGGCACAAATAATGATTCTTCTAGCCAAGAATTCTACATCCTCACCAGCGTATAAGGCTCGAGCCAAGTAGAACACAGCGGCATCAGGGTTGCTACCTCTCATGGATTTTATAAATGCACTAATGTTATCATAATGCTCTTCACCGTTCTTATCAAAACGAATGGCTTTTTTTTGAACACATTCCTCGATAGTGTGAAGGGTTATATCTATAAGCCCATCCTCACCCAGCTCTGATGTAAGAACAGCCAATTCGATAGAATTAAGTGCAGTTCTGGCATCTCCTGAACAAACCTCACACAAATAATCAAGTGCATCATTCGAAATATTTATATTATATGTTCCCAAGCCTCTTTCTTTATCTAAAATAGCACTCTTTATGAGTTGTTTAATGTCACTGCTTTCTAAAGGCTTTAGCATGAACACTGTAGATCTTGATATTAATGCCTTATTTACCTCAAAGAAAGGATTTTCAGTAGTTGCACCAATTAAAACAATTGACCCATCCTCTACACAAGGTAGAAGTGCATCCTGTTGAGACTTATTAAAGCGATGTATCTCATCAATAAAAAGTACCGTTCTCCCGTTTGGATTTAACATTGGGTTTTTGGTATCAGCTGCTATTCGCTTTATATCTGCAACTCCAGAAGTCACTGCGTTCAGCTTTTCAAAGTTGGACTCTGTAGTATTGGCAATTATTCTAGCAAGAGAAGTTTTCCCTGTACCAGGTGGCCCATAAAGGATAATTGAAGTTATTCTATCGGCTTTTATCATCCTATATAGCATTTTATCTTTGCCTATAATATGACTCTGTCCAACAAATTCATCAATTGTCCTTGGTGACATTTTATAGGCCAAAGGTTGTATCTTATCTTTCATCATTCACCCCTTAGGAATATGCAGTAGCGTTTCTAAATTTATTCTATCAACTTAAAAGATTTCCATATGTCATCGACCTCTTTAGTTGAGTCTTCTGTGGCTGTCAAGTCAGGAACAATACTCACATAACAGTAAGAATACTTTCCTACCTCAAAGCAATAACAAGAAATATTTTCAAATACATCAGCATCTTGGTTTTCTACTCTGTATGTATAGGTTCTCATCTGGTAGCCCTTCTCATTTGTGACACTTTGAGTAGGTGTGACTCCATAATTGATTTTTAGTATCTGCATGATTCCAAATTTTTCTTCATCAGTAAGTGTTTTTGATATAGAAGTATTTTCTAACGCACTTATCATCACAGATGCATTTGTATCGGGGTTTTGAATGGTTGTAGCACTATCATCATCTAAACTTGATTTTGTCCAATATCCTGGAACCTCTGCGCCCCACTTATAAGATTTGTTTATATAGTCAAAAGCATCATCCTGAGGAGATATTCTTACTCTCAAATTTTTATTTTTGTAATTTTCTAAATCCTTTTGGTACTTCGCTTCATCAATAGTGTAAAATGTCATTTTATTAATGGCATCTATAAATTGAGTTTTCGATTTCTCATAATCAGCTTCAGGGAGTTTAATTGAAATTTCGTAAACAGAACCATTATTAATAAAGTAAAATTCATCAATAATATAGACCTTGTCAGCCTGTTTTATACTAAACCTCAAGTTCTGAGCCTCAGTATCGGCAATAGTAATAAAATTCGAGCTAATAAACGAATACAACTTAGGACTAAAATATTTATCATAATTATTTTTTATGTTTTCAACATATTGGTCTAAAGACATATCCTCATCCAGAGTATTCATAGATATTTTCATAAAATGCTGGCTATCAAGGCCTAGACTTGTAGTTGCAGGATCATCGTTTATTAATACCTGATTCCATTTTGCAGGTATATTGATTGACCAAGGCAAATATTTTACATCAGAATTTAAAATTACATAGTTATAAAAACTAGCTTCTCCCTGTTTAACCTTTGAAATGTCCTCAACTCCTCTGACATTTCCTTTATAATCCAAATTGAAAGAACTTACTATATTATCATAATATTTTTCTGAAACTAGTTTTTCTGGAGTCACTGAACTGTCATAGCTGTTAATGGTTAAATAATAAAAATTTTCACCCTTTTCAAATACTTTCACACGTAAAGCTTCATCATATTCAGTTAACTTGGTATATTGAAAATATGGAATAGTAGCTTTTAAATCTATTTTTGACTCTCGTATACTGCTACTGTACAAAATATCATTATATAAGTCAGATAATGTTCTACCATTCTTACTCTCTACACTAATTTCAAAATATAGACTTCTACTTTCGTTGGTTATCCCTATCTTGTCTGACTTAAAACTATTTGATATTATTCTTGAGCCAGAAGGCACATTTATGCTCCAGCCATAATAACTGTTACCAATCTTTGCGCTACTTATTCCTCCTGTTAAAAAGGATAGATCACTTAATGCACCGTCGTCGTCTAAAACAATCTTGATACTGCCTTTTTTTATATCGCTAGTAACAGTTACAGGAAAGTTTTTTGATATAAATTCAAGGGGAACCATAATTCTATTGTTTTTTATAATAGGTGCCACTATAAGCTTTTGAATTTCTGAATTAGATGTATAGCTTTTGTTACCGGTTGCTATTTCAGCATTTAAATCACCATATATAATTTCTGTTTTCTTATTTGCTTTGTTATTTACCTCTGCACCAATGGCAGTGGTAAACCACCCTAGCGGTATCATTATTGTTTTGTTTGTCACATATGGCTTTTCAACCTTTGAAGTAGTGCCATTTATTTTGCCTACAGTACTTCCCACCTTTAGTTCTATAACCAATTTATCACTTTCTACTGCATATGTATTTATAAAGCAGGTTACCAAAATGGCTAAGATAACTAACATACTAATAATTGATTTTCTTTTTTTCATAATCGCACATCCTTATAGTTGATTGTGAGTTTCATATATAGTAGGAATAACTCTAATTTTGCTTTTCACCGAATACTACGTTAATATTGAACTGCTTTTTATCACGGAGTATCTCAAAAGTCGCTTTATCACCCGGCAAATATTTCTTCATTTCTTCATTGTAGTCAATAATAGAATTAATCTTTATCCCATTAATTGAAACCAACTTATCATCTTGCACAATATCATATGCCTCTGCTGGTGAGCCCTCATCTATATCTCTCACAGTAAGCCCTGCTGTTGTGCTTGGCAAACCATATTGAGATGCTATGCTTTCTGCAAAAACAATACCCAAATAGGGTCTTTCAATTCTTCCGAACTTTTCAAAATGACTTATAGCATACTTCACTGTATCTACGGGAATTGAAAAATTAAGACCTTCGACCCCATATCCAACGAGTTTTACAGAATTTATGCCTATAACCTGTCCCTTCATATTAACTAAAGGACCACCGCTATTGCCACCATTAATCGCTGCATCAGATTGAATAAATCTGTACTCTCCATCTGCAGATCTATTCATTCCACTAACAATACCTTTTGTTGCAGAATTTCTTAAGCTAAATGATAATGGCGTTCCAATAGCTACAACATCTTGTCCAACAGAAACACTTGAAATATCACCAAATGTCGCAGGCTGTAATCCGCCCTTATCTATTTTTATAACTGCTAAGTCCAAGCCCTCATCTATTGCTTTAAGCCTAGCTTTATATGCTTTGCTATTTGACAGTACAACGACAATGCTATCCATGTCCTTTACAACATGTGCATTTGTAATTATGTAACCATCACTCCTATAAATAACACCCGTCCCAAAAATCAAGTTGTCTGTCTGCTCACTGTAATCATAGCTGCTTTCCTTAAGCTTCCCAATTATGCCAACAACAGAAGGACTGACTTTTGTGATAATATTTGTAATTCTATTGGTATCAGAATTTATCTCAATAGAATTGCTGCCTTTATTTACTGTTATATTATCTAAATTTTTAGATAAGCTATCAAGTAATATGTACTGTTTTCCATTTATCACTTTAACTGAATCATTTACCTGTTTTCCATCAATTTTCAAGGTTATGCTACTTGCAGCAAAAACACTTGAAGTCATTAAAATAAAGGCACCAAGCAAACACATTACTTTTAAAATAATCTTTTTAATCATAAATCCTCCACTTTATTTTCTTTTGTACACTCTTAGAGTTATATTTTAACATCTAAAGTTGTTCAATACAATTGTGACAATGTTAATAATAAAAATATAGAAAACTATGAAAACAATTCCTCACGATAATTCTATATTGACAACGACCTAATACAAATGTATTATATAATTAAATACACTTGTATTAGGTTACTCTATTGGAGGAATATTATATGAATAAAGCATTGCAAATTTCTGAGGCAGAGTGGCAAGTTATGAAGGTTCTGTGGCAATCCCCAGGCCTTTGTGCATCACAAGTTACCGCAGAAGTTTCAAAGGAAAACAAATGGAGCGATGGTACTACACGCACTTATCTTCGCAGACTAATTGATAAAGGAGCCCTGAAATTTGAACAGGATAAATCTGATAGCCGTATGTATTATTATTTCCCCATTATAGATGAAAAAACCGCGTTGGAATCAGAGAGCAAATCTTTTCTAAAGAGGATTGTAAAGGGTAGAGTCGGTGTTGTTCTGGCTTCTCTTATTGAAGAAACTGAATTGTCAGATAAAGAAATAGCCGAGCTTCAAAACATTCTAAAACAAAGGCGGGGTAGCAAAAAATGAATTATTTGAATAATATTATAACCTTTGTATTTACAAATATTTTGACTTTAAGCCTACAAGCAGCTTTAGTTTCGTTAGTAGTTTTATTCATCAATAGATTTTTCAAGAAGCAAATCAATCCCAGATTATCCTATTTGCTATGGGCTTTAGTGTTAATACGTTTAGTTATTCCTGTGCTGCCACAAAGTCCAATTAGTATTTTTAACGTTCTTGATGTGAAAACCTCCAATGTTTTTCAGGTATTGCCTGGAAATAGCATCTCAGCCGATGATGCCCAGAATCACCAAAGTACAACACTCTCAAATGATTTAAATACACAAAACAAGTCAAATTCCTCCCAAAATGATCAAGGACATAGTGATACTACTGCTAGTACTCCGAATAATATCGGAGCTAACAAACAAGTTGCAGACTGGTCTACTAGTTTATTTACCCTATTAGCCTACATATGGCTCAGTGGATCAATCCTTATAATTGCCTATCTAATTTATGTAAATATAGGTTTTGCAAAAGGGTTAAAGAAATTGGAGAGCATAAGCCTTCCAGACAAAATAATTAGTGATATTAGGATAAAGACTGGGATTAAGAATAATATCAGTTTTGTCCAGAGTAATAAAATTGGCTCGCCAAGTGTTTTTGGTATATTGAAATACACAGTTCTTATACCCAAGGGATTAATGGATACCGTTGATGAAAAAACGCTCTACAACATTATTCTTCATGAATTTGCTCATATTAAGCGCAATGATTTACTCATTAGCTGGCTGTCATATGTACTTTGTGGACTTCATTGGTTTAATCCCGTTTTATGGTTCAGTGCTTTTGCAGTTAGACGTTGTCAAGAGGTTTGTGCCGATACATACGTTTTGTCACTTATTGACGAGGAAGAACTAACAGACTATGGCCAAACATTACTGGCAATGTCTGTAAACCCCTACATTTCACATCGTTCAATTCTTGTTACGGCAGGAATAAATGAAAATAAAAGTGCACTAAAAGATAGAATTAAAAATATTGTTGTCTTCTCAAAAAAAAAGTACAGAATAACCTTTGTCGGTATAGTTCTATTTGCCGTACTAGGTATTTTTCTTTGTACCTCTTCAGCTTTTTATCCTAAAACCCCTGAACAGCAGATGCAATTTCAGAATAATATTATGATGAGTGTATCATCAGCACGTGCTGAAAACACCTTGCAGGATATTAATCTTGAAATACACAACTACAATAAAGTTGGTTTATGGAGCTGTAAGCTTGATGTATATGATGGAGATCCTCTTGATTCTGACAGCAAGCTTGTTTATAGCAAGTCAAGTTTTAGAGTAGGACCAGGTAATGTGAAGAGTTTAGCTCTCAATGGAATTGATTACGAAAATACATATTTCAAACTATCTTATACAGCTGGTTTATCACTTTTTAATAAAGCAACAACAACTATTGCTGGACAACTGAAAGCTTACGACAAAACGGCTGATATAAACAACTGGGGTGCAGTTACCGATGACGAGATTTCTTCTTTTGTGAAAGAAAAGGACATTACTCCTTTGGGAATAACAAAAATATATGATTTCTATACAATTGTGCTGTTTGAAAAGGGAAGTACTATTGGGGGCAGTACTATTGGGTATTACGAGCTGTATAAAGATACAGTAAAAGCTGAAGTAATAAAAAATCGTCAAGTTCAAGTAGAGGGAGCCCAAGAATCTGCTGTTAGTCTGGTTGGTGGAACAGCTTCTGGCATGTATCCTTATGTTAACATAGTCATAAATGATCCAGCAATTTTGGCATTAGGAGACAAGATAGTAATTGGAGGCGTAGGAAATAAAATTGCTACAAATGTTTCTGGTCAGAGAGGCCATACTATAGAAACCAGAGGTCTGGGAGATATTAATAAAATTCTTATTTATGATAAATCAGATAAACTAATTTATGATGGTACTAAGTCTCTCTTGAGTGATGTCAGCTTCAAATCTGATGATCCATCATTATTAAAAGTTATTAATGAGGATGGAATGAAAATATTAAATCAAGAGCCAATAAATGCTGAAATAAACTTTACATCTGCAATGTTTCCTCATAAATATGTTATTGCCTATCAAGCACAGGATATAGATTTGAAAATTCCTTTGCTGAAATATAAAAACTCAACACTGTATCTTAAAGGCGTATATGAAGCAAATGGAGGACCGGAATATTTATATGCCTGCATGTATTTCATTCATGATATAAAAAAGAATCCTGCTGGTGATATTTTGGGTTCTTTCTCACATTTGGATATATCACCTCTCCCAATTCTCTGGAATATTCTTTTATATCCAGAAAATCAGAAGAGTCGCACATAACACATATCCTAACTTGAGAAAGAACCATATTTTGAGCAGTATTTATGTCGCCGATTTAAAAGAACATACCATCTCTTCAAGTGTAAATGCAAAAAAGGATGTGTTTTCTAAGGAACTAGGCACAGTAAAGGATATGGTATCAATCGGTGGATGGGGCTCTGGCGATCAATTCTTTATGTATATAAAGAGGGATTTATTTGAGAAAACAAAAGGTAACTTCACTGTATATTTGGAGAATTTGAATAATATAAGCTATGCTGCAGAGAAATAAAACAAACCGAGTTCTAAGATTCAGTGTGTGAGTTTACTCCCTCTGAATTCTAGAACTCGTATAAATCATAGCAGTACTTTATGAAAACACTTCATGAAGCGCTATTTCCAAGCCTTCAAATACTATTGATTTTATTACATCATTATTCATAAATACGTTATTATCAAGAATATTTTTATTCTCAAAGTTGTACATATAAATTGCTTTTTTACCAGTGTCCACCAACCAAAATTCACTAATCCCTGTTTTCATATATAAATCAAGCTTTCTAAGCATGTCATGCTTCTTCGATGAAGGTGAAAGAACCTCAACTACTAGAGTTGGTACACCTTTATATTTTCCCTTTTCGTCAATAGTTTCAGTATCACATATCACTAAAATATCAGGCTGAACAACATTTTTATTGTCTTCACCCTTTATTAAAGTAACGTCAAATGGAGAGGTTAAAGCCCTACATTTTTTCCCTTTAAGCCATATATGAAAGTGAACCAAGATTTCTGTTATTACCCTTTGGTGTGCATAACTAGGTGAAGCTAGAATAAAAACTTCACCATCAATAAGCTCATATCTTAAATCGGAATTTTCTGTAAGCTCTAAGAATTCCTCATACGTTACTCTGGGCTTATCAATATCTTCGTATATTCCACATTCTTCATTTACATGGTCTGCATCATTGCTTGCCACTATTTTAGCTATGTCTTTTCCATTTCTTGTAATAATAATTTCTTCCCCAGCAACAGTAAAATTCAGATATTTGCCAAAGTTATTTTGGATCACTGTAGAAGCCACTCTCATAACTCATCACTCCGTTCTATTTTCATTAGGCAAATTAGCTTTCTAGCAATTTTCAAGTTAGTATCTCAACTTTCCTCTATAGCAGCCTGATAAAATCGATAGATCCTAACTGTCAAAGTTGAGCACAACAATTTTAGCTAACTTGTGTTAGCTATATTATATGGTATTAGCGCAAAAATATCAATATATTAGCTAATATTTATTATTAGGTTAGCTAATATATTGATGAATTATTTATCAAAGATAAAATAGATTTTTCAGATAACTGTTTATGATTATTCGTCCTAAACACTAGCAAATTCCACTCTCTCAATAGGCATATAGCATAGCTTATTATCGATACGCTTGCTTTCCATAAGTGATATTGCTCTAGCTTTGATAGCCAAATTATTCACTACTTCTTTGTTTGCCATCTCTTCAAAACCCTCCAACCTCACTTCTCTAGCCAATGTGATGTGTGGACTGAAGTTTCTGTCTTCTTTCTGGTATCCGTGTTTTGCTAGAACACTTTCCAATTTACTATACAAAGCCTCTACTTCTTGGCTTTTTTGTAATCCTACCCATATAATTTTTCTATTTCTTTTATCAAATTTACCTAATTTATTAAGCATCAATTCAAATGTTGGCATATTAGCAGCAGTCTCTTTTAATGCAGCTATTAACTGCTCAGTCTGACTTTGACTTTGTTCCCCAATAAACCTCAATGTTAAATGAAAATTCTCTTTTAAAGTAAAATTACCTGCCGTGCAATGCTGCTTGATATCTTCTTTTATGCTAAACAAATATTCCTTTACTTCTTCTTCAAACTCAATTGCAAAAAACACCTTCATTCGTGTACCCTCCAATATCAACAATTTCGAACTAATTTCTTATAAGCCACGTGATATTATACCACAAGTTTACACTTTAGCATTTTAATTTATTTAGTACAGACCCCCGTAACCACAACATCCGCCCCAACATCTGCTATTGGTACTGTTGCAGTACCATTTGCTAAGGCTAAAGTCTTATTAGCACCTTTTCCAATTGTTAATAAAATACTTTTGGGAACCTTGTAGCCTTTGGTTGGTGTTATAGTTAAAAGTAACTTTCCCTCATAAACCTTTGTAGTCAGACTACCTTTTGTTATAGTTGCCTTCAAATTGTATGGCAATGTATTGTTTTGTGCAGCATAAGCAACCAAGGTGTAAATAACATCATGTCCCTTCGCTGTGGGGTGTGGATCAAATGAAGTACCTGTATCGGCGTTAACAAGTTTTGTGCCTAAACTCGCCTTTGAAAAAGCAGAATAAACATCAGCTACCTTATAATTTTTACCGTTTGCCGAGCCTTTAATAATCTCCGCATTCATTGATTTAATGGCAGTATCAATAATTGCAGTTAACATAGACTTGTATGGATTATAAATTGTTTGAACTATTATCTGTGCCTTTGGATTTAATTTCTTTATTGTACTTATAATGCTAGCAAATTCGCCAGTTTTCTTTAGCTTCACATTCCCCGTAAACTTTGAAGCGCCCTCTTGTGCAGTAGTCTGTAATTTATCTAATGCTGTTTGGTTAAAAAGCAAACCAAAGGCTACAGTTTGTATTTCCTGAGCACTTGCATTATAAATAGTCTTACCTTTTCCAAGTTTTTCATTTAAAATAGCAATTAAAGGCTGCATAACATTATTGCCACCTATTGAGATTGTTATGATACCTGCATTCTTTATTTGAATTACGTCTGCTTTTTGCCCAACAGTTGTTGGTCTGATGATTGCCTCTAAAAATCGTGTGGAGTCAATCCCTTCAACACCTAAATTAACAACTTTTTTCCCTAGCCTTTTGCTCAACTTATTAACAAAATTATTTGCACTTGACTTATTTTTAATATCCTTTGAATTAAAGCTTACCAGCCCATACCCCGTTGTAATAGAATCACCTAAAGCAACATAAGTAGAAGTATTAATTACAGTTGCTTGGACAGGTACATATTCTATTAGCGTTATCCCAAACAGAAAAGCAATACTAAGTACAATTGAAATTAATATTCTCAATTTTTTCACTCTTTATCAGCCCCCAACTTCACAAAATACAGGGTGAATACAAAATAATTTTCCCTATATTTGAATTATAACAATTTCTATGTTATTTTTCAAATTGGAAAAGCCCCATAATTAGACTTGAAGTCCAATTTATGGAGCTTATAAAGATTTTGATTAGCTATTGCTCACATTATTTTGACTTATTGATTTGACTTTTTTTACATATAAATCAGTCAACTCACTAGCAAATTCTTGTGAGTATCCCTCACTTATTATTCTACAAACTGGCTTTTCAGCATCCGGCAGTACCAAGACCCAACCTTTTTCATTGAATATTTTTACGCCTTCCGTTGTCTCTATACTTTCACTGTCACTTTCTTCAATAATTGTTCTCATAACCTTGCCCTTTGCAGACCAAGGGCACTTCACTTCTTTCTTCAAAATATGGAAATCAGGTACCATATCAACTATTTGACTAAGGCTTAAATCATTGAGTGCCATATAGTCTAATATTTTTACTAGTCCTGCAATTGCATCAAAATTCATCGTGAAAAAATCAGTCATACCCTCTTGATATTCTTCACAGAGCATTTTTTTCATTAGTTCTTTCGTAGATGTTTTAGTTCTAACAACACTTCCATCATTTAGTCCTGCTATCTTCTCAATCACATCACTAGTATTTAGAGGAACAATAACCGTGTTGCCCTTTGTTGTTTTCAAATGAATTAATGATATAAGGGCAATATATAAATCATCTGTTATTACTCTACCTTTTGTGTCCACCAACATCATTTTCTCATAGGAATTCTCAAAATACACTCCCATATCAAATCCGCCCTGCTTTACAGTATTAGTGAGTGTTTTAATATCCGAGAAAACACTTTCCTTTTTTTTATGGATCCCATCTTCACTTGGTTTTATAAATACAAATTCACATTTAAGCTCACCTAATATTCTCTCAACTAGGTTTTTTAAATAGTTTGATTTTGTTATCAGTGCAATCTTAAAATTATGCTCTTTTGCCAATACACTATTTAAAATGGTTTGAATATAGAACACGCTATGTTCAGGAATAGATACAATTGGCTTAATCTCATTTGCTGAACATCGGATAAAATCCTCTCTAATAAAACAGTTTTCAATTTTCCGCTCTTCACTTCTATCAATATCACTTCCCAATTTGTCCAGGACATCTATTACAAGCATGTCTTTCTCATTGCCAAAAGCAGAAATATGAATTCCACCGTTCAAATTATAAAATCGTATAGCCGATCTAGTAACAGGCAGCAAAGCTGTTCCTATATCATAAACTTCGATTCCAGCAGACATCAGCCCTGATATTAATGATTTTTTAAGCATTCTCAAAGAATCTATATCATCGCAGCAAACTCCTACCTTCGAATCTCTTTTAGAAATAGCCCCATAAGTTACTCCTAGTTTTGAAGCAAACTCAGGAGTTATATCCATATTTATTTCACCCAAAATACCTCTGTTTCCAAATAAATTTTTAGAATATTTGGAACCCCATACTAAGTTTGAATTTATATCAGTTCCCGGATCAATATTTTTATTTGGCCATATTTTTATTCCGGGTTTTATTACAGAGTTCTTCCCTACAACGCAATTCTCACCAATCACGGAACCTTCGTAAGCCGAAGATTTCTCTTTAAACTGAACCTTATTACACAGTACGCTGCCCCTTATTTGAGTGTTACTTTTTAAAACACAGCCCTTCCATAGAATACTTTTTTTCACAGAGCTGCCTTCATCAATATGACTTGACTCCCCAACTACACAATAACTTCCAATTGTGCTACCACTTTTAATTATTGAGTTTTTGCCAATTAGAACCGGTGGTTTGATTATCGCTCCCTTTGAAACTATCGCACCCTCGCCCACCCATACTCCTTGTCTGATTTCTTTTGCATCAATTTTTACGTCAACCTTCTTGTCTAATATATCATTGTGTACAGCAACATAAGCATCCAAGTCGCCGATATCACACCAGTAGTTTTCAGTAACAAACCCATACATTGGCATATTTTGCTTTAACAAGATAGGAAACAAATCCTTACTAAAGTCAAATTGTTGATTTGCTTTGAAATAGCTCAAAACCTTGGGTTCCAAGACATAAATTCCCGTATTCACTGTATCACTGAACACCTCTCCCCAGCTTGGCTTTTCAAGGAAGCGAGTTATCTTGCCAATCGGGTCCGTAACTACTACGCCATATTCAATAGGACTTTCTACCTTTTTAAGAACAAGAGTTGCTATAGCACCACTTTTTCTGTGGAATTCCAGAGCTTCATCTAAATTAATATCAGTTAGTGCATCCCCACTAATAACTATAAATGTCTCATCCAAAAATTCCTCTGCATTCTTTACACTTCCAGCAGTTCCCAATGGGACATCCTCTGTAAAGTACTTCAAACTTACTCCAAATTCACTTCCATCACCAAAATAGTCTTTTATTATTTCGGGCATATACTGAAGCGTAACTGCAATATCTCTAATACCATACTTTTTTAATAGTTCTATAATATGTTCCATTACAGGTTTGTTTACAATTGGTACCATAGGCTTTGGCCGATTGCAGGTCAACGGTCTTAAACGTGACCCTTCTCCACCCGCCATAATAACTGCTTTCATCAGATCCATCCTCTCAAATGTTTGTTGTATGACTTGTTCGTTTTATGTCGAATTAATCTGCAAATTTGAATGAAAACATAACTAAACTAAACTAATTTATTGTAGTATTTTTACCTTAACAAGAAAAACTATTCTATTTATACTTAGTGGAATTTATGGAAATAAAATAAAAGACAAAATTAGACAGCACAGAAAATGTTCCCCGTATAGAATGATTGACTTTTCATTTATTTATGGGGAATTAGTTTTGGGATTAGTATATAATAGAGGGCACTGAAAAAGCTATGCTTTTTCAGTGCCCTCACAGAACTTGCCTGCTATTATATATATTTTTATTAATCTAGCTTCAATACGCTCATAAATGCCTCTTGCGGAACTTCTACTGAACCAACCTGACGCATACGCTTCTTTCCTTCTTTCTGCTTTTCAAGAAGCTTTCTCTTTCTGCTGATATCTCCGCCATAACATTTCGCCAAAACGTCTTTTCTAAATGCCTTAACAGTTTCGCGGGCTATGATTTTCCCTCCAATACATGCCTGTATTGGTATTTCAAACATCTGCCTATGAATTGATTCCTTGAGTTTTTCAGTCATTCTCCTCCCTCGAGGAACTGACTTATCTCTGTGAACTATGAAGGACAATGCATCTACTATTTCTCCATTTAGCATTATATCAAGCTTTACCAGATCGGATTCCTTATATCCCATAAGTTCATAGTCAAAGGAAGCATATCCTTTCGTTCTTGACTTAAGTGCATCAAAGAAATCATATATAATCTCATTCAAAGGCATCTCATAAGTAAGCATAGTCCTACCTTGAATATATGACATATCTTTAAATATACCTCTTCTCTCTTGACAGAGCTCCATTATATTTCCAACATATTCAGTTGGCACCATAATGATAGCCTTAACAATAGGCTCCTCCATCATTTCTATCTCAGTGAGAGCAGGAAGATTTGTAGGATTATCTATGTTTATTACTTCACCTCTTGTGGTAGTAATCTTGTATATAACACTGGGGGCAGTTGTTACCAAATCGAAATTATATTCTCTTTCCAATCTCTCTTGAATAATCTCCATATGCAGAAGTCCAAGGAAACCACATCTAAATCCAAAGCCTAATGCAACTGAAGATTCAGGCTCAAAGGTCAGTGAAGCATCATTTAGTTGTAGCTTTTCAAGAGCATCTCGGAGGTCCCCATATTTTGAACCATCTGCCGGATATATTCCGCAAAAAACCATAGAATTAACCTTTTTATAGCCCTCCAATGGTTCTTTAGCAGAATTATTTACTAAGGTAACAGTATCACCGACGTGGGTGTCTCTTACATTTTTAATACTGGCTGTTATATATCCAACATCACCTGCTCTGAGCTCATGTGCCGGCGTGAGTCCACTTGGTTTCAGATACCCTAGCTCATTTACAATGAATTCTTTTTTTGTATACATCATTTGAATGGTATCCCCTGTTTTCACAGTACCTTCCTTAACTCGAATGTATACAATAACGCCCTTATAGCTATCATAAAAGGAGTCAAAAATCAATGCTCGTAATGGCGCATCCTCATCCCCATCAGGGCATGGAATCATATCCACTATTTGTTCTAATACCTCATCTATATTTATACCATTCTTAGCTGATACCATTGGAGCCTTTGATGCATCTAAGCCGATAACATCCTCAATTTCCTTCTTCACTATTTCGGGCTGTGCACTTGGTAAGTCGATTTTATTTATTACAGGCATTACTTCAAGTTTATGATCAAGTGCCAGGTATACATTTGCTAATGTTTGAGCCTCTATACCTTGAGCCGCATCAACTACAAGAATTGCTCCTTCACAAGCAGCCAAACTTCTTGATACCTCATAGTGAAAGTCCACATGACCTGGTGTATCTATTAAATTATAAATATATTCATGACCATCAGAGGCTTTGTACACCATTCTTATGGCACGAGCCTTTATGGTTATACCTCTTTCTCTTTCGATGTCCATGTTGTCCAAGACCTGCTCCTGCATTTCTCTTGAAGTGAGAACACCTGTTTTTTCTAATAGTCTATCAGCAAGAGTAGATTTTCCATGGTCGATATGAGCAATTATGCAAAAATTTCTTATATACTTTTGTCTTTCACTAGGCATTTGTATCCTCCACAAGCTTTGGTTAAATAATCAATAAAATAGCATTATCGCGTTTAATTATACCATATCATTGTAAAGGTGCAAGATGGTTAAAAGGAACATTTATACTTATACGGTTTAGCATAACGAAATGTAACTAGAAAAATTACGATTTCTCAAATATTTTATAAATATTATCTATATCCCTCTTAATATATCTTAAATTTAACGTAAACTTGCTGTTTAATATATTAACCTGATATATATCAGTATCTTGAAGTTCAATTTGAATCAATTCAATTCTAGGCTCACCATAAATCACATAGCTCTTATTTAAATCTACAGCTATCAATCCACAAAACAGCACTGCTATAAATATCACAAAAACAAATACTATCCTTAGTTCATATATTCTTTGCTTCCTGAATCTGGTCTTTCTAGCCATAATAACCTCCCCAAGCTGTATAGTAACTATAAACTTTTATAAACCTACCATCCTTTATTACTATAAGGCGAATAAGAGAGGTTATATATTATTTTTAACATTACCTAGCCTTTTTAGTCATTAAATGCTTTTGAATACATAGTTTATTTATTTTTATATAAAACATCATTTATTGCCTGAGCCAAGTAGGTTGTGCTTCGAAGACATTCATCAATAACATTACCATCTCCACCAATTTCTATAATAACTGAGCCATTTGTCAAATGTTGATTATACCTACTTTGGCTTAAGTAGATAGGCTTTGTAATTCCGGGACAAATCTCATTTAATCTTGCTTGAACCTTGATAGCCAATTTCAAATTTTCTCTCCATTTTGTATTGCTAAGCTTTGAATCAGTACCAATAACGAACATTATTTGGGCCACATCTTTTCCATTTATTTTTTTAACAACTCTTAATTTTTGATCTGGGACAGCGTCTCTATGTAGGTCTATTGTCATTTTTAACGAAGGATATTTATCAACATAGCTTGTCAATGTTTTAAGCGATTTTGCATATGAGCTGTTATAATCTAAATCGTGAACAGTTGTATTATGTAGTACATCGATATTATACTTTTCTAGATTATTTGTAAGTGCCTCACCAACGCTTACTACATTATATTTATTATTAGATGTTCTTGATGGAACATTCGTGGAAAGCTCATTAATATTTTTTAGAAAAGCCTCTGTTGTGTGGGTATGGAATACAAGTATTTGAGGCCCTTTCTTATTTGCTGTAAGTTTTAGAGGCTCATTTAGCAGCTTATTAATATCAATGCTGTATTTTGTTTCATTTTTAATGTTAATTTTACCATTGGAAACAACAGGATTTTTCTCTTTTTCATAAGCATCTACATCACTCTCAAAGCTTATACTGCTTGAGACTTCTTTAAGAATTCCCTCTGCAGCCTCCGAATTTGCTTTATCAATATTTTTTTGTGCCTCTGCTGCCTGTATTTTAATTTGTTCTTTCCGAAGTTCTTCATCTGCAATCGCTTTTTGTGCAACCTCCTGTTGCTCAATTTGTGCACTATATTGTAAATACTGATTCTCATAAAATATCTTGAAATATGGGGAATTTGCATTTACTATGGTTATTGGATTGTATCGATCCATGCCAAAAAACTTAAATAGTCCATCTTTAAAGAGTTCTAATGCTTTAGAGCTGCTAGCCTGCTTATTATTTACATATTCAACTGCTGGTTTTGACTGTGAAAAATCATTCTTCAGACTTTCAGTTTCCGCATTATTTATGCGTCCATTAGCAACTTTAAATGCAAGACTGCCCAATAAAATTCCTACAACCGCACATAAAATTATAGGTAGCTTTGTTAAATTGCTCTTACTTCTACCAATATTAGAAGTGTTATATATAGAACTTCTCTGACTTCTCGCAATTTCTCTCATTGTATACCTCCTACTTATCTAACCTTATTCTCTAGTGTATAAATAATAACTTAAGATATAAAACTATATTCAAAATAAAGAAAAATATTACTAGCTTGTACAATTAATTACTTATTGACAAAAAGTATGCATACTTATATGGGAAATACTGTAATATTGTCTAGCAACTATTTTTTGTACTTTTGTTCTATAAGCTGGCCCGAATTCATATATCTATGAATATACTTATTTTAGAGATGGGGGAAAAACTTTGAATTTCCACACAATTAGGTGCTGTATATGCAATAGTGTATTATTAAATCTTCCTGAAGAGGAAATTGAAAAACTAAATAGCCTAACATTTAGATGTGAAAGCTGTGGACATAGACTTATTTTAAATGGAACTTCAGTATCAAGAGCTATAAGTGACGATCCGATACATAATAACTTTAAATATGATTTTAATATCTAAACTGATTTCTAATATTCAGATAAAGTGTTATGCAAAAATAATAGATGGCTCTCGAATTTGAGAACCATCTATTATTTTTGCAAAGTCATAATTTTTATGTTATTTTACACAACTTTCACAGTTATAATCAATACCAGTCATAGCTATGGTGGGTTTATCCTTATATAGTTAACGAACAATATTAAAGCAGTCAGCAAGTGAAATAAATCGCATTAAGTTATCCATGGTATGAGCAAGGTCGCTTTTGCAGCGTAACTTTGCTTCATTAAATGGCACCGCTACTCGATTAATGCTAAAAATAGCGCTTACGCCTTCATCGTACACACCCTCGATGTCATCGCCTATATCACCTACGATGGCAATGAGAGGCACTCTCTTTTTCTTTGTGCGGCGAGCCACACCAATAACTACTTTTCCCCGCAGCGACTGAAAATCAATTTTTCCCTCACCGCTAAACACCAAATTGGCGCCCTCGAGCAACGAATCAAATTTAACTATATCCAATACGGTTTCAATACCCATTTGCAGCTTACTGCCAAAAAAAGCTACCATACCGCCACCCATACCACCTGCAGCACCTGCACCCGGAATGTTTAGGATATCTTTTCCCAAATCTTTTTTTATCACGGCTGCCATGCTAGCAAGGTTTGCATCAAGTATTTGCACCATGTCCTCATCAGCACCTTTTTGCGGACCAAACACGGCCGATGCACCCTGAGGACCACACAGGGGATTGTCAATATCGCACATAGTTATTATCTCTACTCCTGCGAGAGCCGAACTAAGGTTACTAACATCAATAGAGCAAATTTTGCACAAAGTTTCTCCCACAGGGACAAAGACTTTACCTGTGTCATCTTTAAAACAAACGCCTAACGCCGCTGCCGCACCGGTGCCGCCATCGTTAGTGGAGCTGCCGCCAAGACCCACAATAATTTTTTTGCAGCCTTCCTTTGCCGCATGCTCAATAAGCTGTCCAACACCATAAGTGGTGGTCTGCTCGGCATGAAGTTTGTCACCAACAAGCGGCAAGCCTGCTGCTGCTGCCATTTCCACAATAGCTGTATTATCTGGCAAAATGCCGTAAAAGCTCTGAATATCCTCAAAATAAGGGCCCTTTACAGTAAGCGTCACCTTTTTGCCGCCAGCGGAAGCCAAGAAGGAGTCCACGCTACCTTCTCCACCATCAGCCACAGGAATGCTGATTATCTCAGCATTTGGATAATAGGTGTGAATGGATTTTTCCATAATATTGCATATGTCTCCAGAAGACATTGTTCCTTTAAAGGAATCTGGGATAAGTAAAACTTTTTTCATAATCTCCTCCTTTGATGGTAAAGTTAATTAATTCCAGCTTCAGTATATGGTTTAAGTACCCAGAGCGCAAGACCCTGCCTCAATTTTTCCCCCTTTCCGTCATAAAAATCTTCACTCGTTTCATTGTTTTATTAAGAAAATCTTAAGAATTCTGATACTTATTCTGTAAGATTACATTGTTATTATAAAGCCATGCAATCTTTTACATTTATAGGAAAAAAGTTGATTAAAAAGAATTTTTGGGTGAGTCTAATCGAAATATAAGGATGTGATATAATGTTTTAACCATATCCAAGCTGCTTTATATACATAGAGTTCTTTGATTCAATAGGAGTTTTCAACAAATAGTTTTGGAGGTTGGCCCATGAATATCCTTGTTTGTGACGATGAAAGAGAAATTGTAGATGCTATCGAGATATATCTTAAACATGAAGGCTTTAGTGTGTTCAAGGCATATAACGGTGTTGAGGCATTGTCGATATTTGAAAAGGTTGATATTAAGCTGGTTATAATTGATATCATGATGCCGGTAATGGATGGAATCAGGGCAACTATAAAAATACGTGAAAAGTATAACATTCCGGTCTTGATGCTTAGTGCAAAATCTGAAGACACAGATAAAATTATTGGTCTCAACATGGGTGCAGATGATTATGTGACAAAGCCCTTCAATCCATTAGAGCTAATTGCTCGAGTAAAATCTTTGCTGAGAAGATATGTTTCATTAGGTAGCTTTGTTGCGCGAACTGGGGTGTTTAAAACAGGTGGACTCATTATTGATGATGATGCCAAAGAGGTCAAAGTGGATGACGAGCTGGTAAAACTAACACCTGTTGAGTACAAGATATTGAAGTTACTGTGTGAAAACGCTGGAAGAGTATTCTCAATTGACCAGATTTATGAGCAGGTTTGGAACGAGCCCTCCTTCTGTCCTGAGAATACCGTAGCAGTTCATATTAGAAGAATCCGAGAAAAAATAGAAATTAATCCGAAAGAACCTAAATATTTAAAGGTGGTGTGGGGTATTGGATACAAAATTGAAAAATTATAAATATTCAGCATGGTTGAAATTGCTTGCAATAGCGCTGTGTGTAGCAGGAATGCTAACATTGGCATATGGTCTTTTAAAGGCTCCATATTTTGAGACTGCATTACAAAATACCGAACAAAATACCGATTATAAAGAGAGTATGCGCAGCAAGGAATTATTAATTCAAACTTATAACAATATATCTAATATAGCCTTCTCATTAAAAGATGAAGAGTATATAAAATCTGGTAAAGCTTTAGATAACAATATAGTTAATGATAGAACGTCCTCTTTACAGACCGAGAAAGCCATTGCAATACAGGAAATTGAAGCTAACTACGATCAATCAATCCAAAAATATGTAGCAGGTGAAATAGATACAAGCAGCATACCTAATACATCAGGGACAAGCATTGATTCCAAAGAGGAGTATAACCAAAAAGCAATTAACGATTTACAAACCGAAAAAAACAATCTTCTTAAACAGTATAATAAAAAATACGATGATTCAATTAAAGAAATTAAAACCGATTACATTAACGAGCAGTTATCTGATTATCAAAGGCAATTGGATAATTTAAATGAAAATACTGGTATTTACTATACAATTGTAGAAAATAATAAGGCTACAATGTCAAACATAGTAGAAGCTTCCTCTGTAGAGGATTTCTATAAGGGATTACCCAATTATGTACAACTTACACAAAGCAATATAAATGCCTACTTCTCCACTTATTACAATTCTTCGCTGCAAAGCATACCTGATAACACCGTTGTTTACTTGGGAATGTCTAAGGAAAAATACAATACAGAGATTTTAATTTTTAGTCAAAATTTAAAAGACGGACTTTGGGGCATCAGAGCATCTTCAGTAGGGCTACTAGTTTTCCTCCTTGGTCTATTCTATATTATATATGCGGCTGGAAGACGTGTTGATGGAGAAGGCGTTCAATTAATTGCTATAGACCATGTATATCTGGACGTTGCGTTGGGTTTGTCATTGGCAGCAATAGCCTTATGTATGGCACCTCTATTTGAATTCGGCCGATACTTTTTTACAGATGCACCCCACTTTAATACCAACTTACTTTTGGTGTTATTTGGTGTGATTATTTCTATTGGGACATTAATAGGGATTTTATATTTAGCGATGTTTTCAAAAAGAGTAAAAAGACATGAAGTCATTAAGCATACCTTGATATTTAAGGTTATTACATGGATTCTTCGTAAAATTAAAAGTATTTGTGCTGACTTATTTTCAAATATGAATTCTGTTTTCGACAAAAGTCCTATGGTCATGAGATTGGTTCTTATTTTTGGAGCATATGCTGTAATTATAATGATTTGTATCCTCATGTTCCTTGCAGGCCCTCTTGGTGTTTTGATGGGCTTCGCTGGAATAGTAGGAACTAATGTAGTGGCAACTTACTTTTTACTGAAAATTTTCAAAACTTTTAAGGAGATAAAAGATGGTGCAGAAAGAATTCGTGCTGGTGAGCTGTCTTATATTATCCCTGAGCACGGTATTCCAGAACTAAGACAACTATCTGAGACGATAAACAAAATCGCAGATGGTTTAAAAAATGTCGTAAGCAGTCAAGTGAAGGCTGAGCGCATGAAATCAGAACTTATTACAAATGTTTCACATGATTTGAAAACACCTCTCACCTCTATTATAACTTATGTGGATTTATTAAAAAATGAGGGTCTACAATCTGAAAATGCTGACAAGTATTTAGGTATAATTGATACAAAATCTCAAAGGCTTAAAGCTTTGACAGAAGACTTGTTCGAAGCAGCAAAAGTTGCAAGCGGAAGCATCCCAGTAAATCTTGAAAGGTTGAATATTGTTTCGCTTATCAATCAAGGTCTGGTTGAGTTATCTGACAAAGTAGAGGCCTCTGGCCTTGGCTTTAAAATCAGTCTGCCGTCTGAAAAGCTTTTTGTTACCGCTGATGGTAAACTTCTATGGAGGGTAATTGAAAATCTATTATCTAACGTTTTTAAATATGCATTACCAGGTTCAAGGGTGTATATTGATGCGGCTGCACATGATGATATGGTGAGCATAGTCATAAAGAACATCTCTGCCTATGAGCTGAATATAAACGAAGATGAACTTATGGAGCGATTCAAAAGAGGTGATGAATCTCGAAACAGCGAAGGCTCAGGCTTGGGTCTATCAATAGCCAAAAGTTTGACAGCGCTGCAGGGCGGAAATTTCACCATCAACATTGACGGTGATTTGTTCAAAGCAACAATAGTTCTTCCAATCTCAAAATAGCATTTACTCCAACCCAGTTATCAGTAAGTAGTTTCATAATTTACCATTTATTAGAAGTAGGTCAGTAGAAAAATTTTGATTTTTCCACTGACCTACTCTACATTCACAAAGCTTTAATAAATTCTATCGGCGAAGCCGATTACCATAACTATTCACCATTCACTCTTCACTCTTCACTTTTCACTTTTCACTAATATCTTACAAATTCAGTCGGCAAAAGCCGACTTTCCATAACTTTTCACTTTTCACCATTCACTTTTCACTAATCACTAGTAGGCTACTCTACGCCTGATTTTGCTTTTTCTCTTCTTCCCTATCCCGTCTTTCCAACTTATCTGTCCCACCTTTTAAGTTTTTAAAGGCAACAGACATCATTAGCTTAATTCTGTTTAATTGATTAACTTCGCTTGCACCTGGATCATAGTCAACGGCAACTATATTAGTTTGAGGATATCTTCTCCGAAGTTCTTTTATCATACCTTTTCCTGTTACATGGTTTGGAAGACATGCAAATGGCTGCATACAAACTATATTTCCAGCACCACTTTTTATCAGCTCTATCATTTCAGCTGTCAAGAACCAGCCCTCTCCAGTTTGGTTTCCAAGAGAAAGAATTTCAGAGGCACTATTAGCTAGATGATAAATCGAGTGCGGAGCTTCAAACCTTTTGCTTTTACGTAAATATTTTTTGAGATGACGTCTATACCACTCTATACCATAAATTACTGTATTGTTCATTATTAAACTTTTAAAAGTACCCGACAAACTTTTGTACTTGAAGTTTGCTTCAAATGCACAGTATAAGAAAAAGTCCATAAGGTCTGGCATTACTGCCTCTGCACCTTCTTTTTCAATTACGTCAACTACATTATTATTTGCATCAGGATGAAATTTTACCAATATTTCACCAACAAGACCCACTCTAGGTTTAATAATGTCATTTAATTCTAGTGCATCAAACTCTTTTACAATGTATTTTATGTTCTTTCTAAAGCTGCCTTTTTTGTTCTCATAAATAGAAGCCTTACATAGTTTTACCCACTTCTTATAGAGTTCATTAGCTGAGCCAGGCACCTTTTCGTACGGTCTTACCCTATATAGCACTCTCATAAGTAAATCACCATAAACAAGCCCTTTGATACCTAAATTAAGTAGCTTTAGTGATAACTTAAAGCCTGGCTGACTTTCCATTCCTAAAGCATTAAGTGAGATGACTGGAATATGGCTCATACCGGCTTCAGATAATGCCTTTCTTAAGAAGCCAATATAGTTGGTTGCACGGCAGCCTCCTCCTGTCTGTGTTATTAAAACAGATGTATTATTCAAATCATATTGTCCAGATTTCAAAGCATGTATAATCTGTCCTACAACGATAATGGAAGGATAACAAGCATCATTATTTACATACTTAAGTCCATCCTCTACTGCGGCATTATCAACCCCTGGCAAAACAATTATATTATATCCTGCAACTTCAAATGCAGCTTCAACAAACTGAAAATGTATAGGAGACATCTGTGGTGCCAATATGGTATGTTTTTTCCTCATATCTTCTGTAAATATTACTTTTTCATGTGAAGGATGCTGACGATGGGGAATTAAGGCTTTTTTGTCCCTTTCCACTATAGCAGCAACCAATGACCTAATTCTTATTCTGGCAGCTCCTAAATTATTTCCTTCGTCTATCTTCAAAACAGTATAAATATTTTCATTTGAATTTAGTATTTCTTGAACTTGATCAGTTGTAACTGCATCTAAACCACAGCCAAACGAATTAAGCTGTATCATTTCTAGTTCTGGATGTTCATTGACCACTGTCGCAGCAGCATATAGCTTGGAATGATATTTCCACTGGTCAACAACTCGCAGTGGTCTCTCTATTTTGCCCAAATGTGCTATTGAATCCTCAGTAAACACAGCAAAACCATAAGAAGCTATTATCTGAGGAATTCCATGGTTTATTTCAGGATCTACATGGTACGGCCTACCTGCCAATACAATACCCTTCTTACCAGTTTCTTTAAGGTACTTTAAGGTTTCCTCTCCCTTTTCCCTTATATCTCTTTTTGCATTTTCATCCTCTATACCTGCCTTATCTACTGCAATATCTATTTCAGCCTTTGATATATTAAACTCTTTACCCAAAACCTCATATAGACGTTTTTTCAGCCTTTTCTTGTTATCATAAGGAAGAAATGGTTTGAAAAACTTGATTCCATCTGTCTTCAACACATCCATATTATTCATTATAACTTCTGGATAGGAGGTTACAATAGGGCAATTATAGTGATTATCTGCTCCATCATCTTCTGCTATCTCATATGGCAAACATGGATAGAATATAAAATTCACCTTCTTATTTACCAAGCTCATTATATGCCCGTGTACCAACTTTGCTGGATAGCAAACTGATTCAGATGGCATTGTTTCTATACCTAGCTCGTAAATTTTCTTTGAAGAACGAGGTGATAGCTCCACCCTAAACTTTAGCTGATCAAAGAAGGTAAACCAGAAGGGATAGTTTTCATACATGTTGAGAACACGTGGGATACCCACTGTACCCCTTGTATACTCAATACCACTTGCTTGCTTGTAACCAACTATTCTATTATATTTATAGTCATATAAATTAGGTACATCATTATAAAAGCTCTCCACTCCTGAGCCTCTCTCGCATCTATTACCAGAAACATACTTGCTGCCATCATTGAATTCATTTATAGTCAGCAAGCAATTATTGTTGCAGAATTTACATCTTTTGAGTTCTGTATTATAGTCAAAGCTACCTATATTTTCTTTTGTCAATAGTGTCGACTCTTTTCCAGTGTACCTTTCCTTAGAAATCAACGCAGCTCCAAAAGCACCCATTAATCCGGCAATATTGGGTCTTACCGCTTCTCTTTCAGAAATCATTTCAAAGCTTCTCAAAACTGCATCATTCAGGAAAGTACCACCTTGAACAATTATTTTCTCACCCATTTCTTTTGGGTCACGAATTTTTATAACCTTGAGCAAGGCATTTTTTATTACAGAGTAAGATAACCCCGCTGATATATCACCTACCTGTGCGCCCTCTTTTTGAGCTTGCTTTACCCTTGAATTCATGAAAACAGTACAACGGGAGCCCAAATCAACAGGCTTTTCAGCCAACACCGCCGCAGCTGCAAATTCCTCCACAGAGAAATTTAATGATTTTGCGAAGGTTTCAATAAACGAGCCACAACCAGAAGAGCAAGCTTCATTGAGCATTATGCTATCAATGATACCATCCTTAACTTTCAAGCACTTCATGTCCTGCCCACCTATATCAAGGATAAAATCTACCCCAGGCAGGAAAAAGTCAGCTGCTTTATAGTGTGCTATTGTTTCTATTTCTCCGATATCAGCTCGCAAGGCGGCTTTTATCAAGCCCTCACCATAGCCGGTAACTGTAGAATTTACTATTCTAGCTTCAGAAGGTATTTGAGAATAAATATCTTTAAGTATTTTTATAGAAGAATTTAATGGGCTTCCCTCATTACTCCCATAATAAGAATAAAGTAGTTCTCCATCAGGATTTATTAAAACTGCCTTTGTAGTGGTTGACCCAGCATCTATTCCTAAAAAGCAATCTCCCTCATAATCTTTCAGCGACTTCACACTAACAGAATCTTTTGCGTGTCTTTCTCTGAATTCATCGCGCTCCTTTTGATTGCGAAATAGCGGTCTGAGCCTCTCTACCTCATGAACTGATATAGTGTTTATAGCAGGGAGCTTTTGTTTTAATGCTTTAAATGATGTACTCTTACACTCTTTAGAGGAAAGAGCGGCACCAATTGCAACAAAAAGCTGTGAATTTTGAGGAAAAATCACTGCCTCAGGCTTTAGTTTTAAAGTAATCTCAAATCTTTTGCGGAGCTCGGAGATAAAATAAAGCGGACCTCCCAAAAAGGCAATATTTCCTTTTATAGGCTTTCCACATGCCAAGCCGCTAATTGTTTGATTTACCACTGACTGGAATATAGATGCAGCAACATCCGCCTTAGCCGCACCCTCATTCAACAATGGTTGTATATCAGTTTTTGCAAAAACACCACATCTAGCAGCAATTGGATATATAACTCTGCTTTTTTTTGCAAGTTCATTTAGCCCAGTTGCATCTGTTTGCATTAGTGATGCCATCTGGTCAATGAAAGAACCCGTGCCACCTGCACAGGTACCATTCATTCTCTGCTCAAGACCACCTCTAAAATAAGTTATCTTCGCGTCTTCTCCGCCCAGCTCAATAGCAACATCTGTTTCTGGAATAAGCGTCTGAACAGCCTCTGAGCCTGCAATAACTTCTTGTATAAAATCAAGACCAAGCCACTGAGAGACTAGCAATCCACCTGAACCAGTTATCATAATTGTACATTCCTCTTGATAAAAGCGGCTGCAGGTCTCATCCATTAATTCAAAAATAGTTTTTCTTATATCCGAATAATGTCTTTGATATTTTGAATATAGCATATTATTAAATTTATCAAGAACCACCATTTTTACAGTGGTTGAACCAACATCTAACCCCACATGATAATTTTTTATCATATTATTGATTAATCTCCACATTTATATTTTTAATTACCCGAGAATAATTTATCAACATCAATAATAGTCCCCATCACATTTTAGAGCTCTGTTAATCTGCATCTTTTCTCTAGCAAATTAATCCTTTGTAAGCTCAATATGCAATTCTTGCAGTTGCTTTTCATCTACAGTATCTGGCGCATTTGACATTGGACAAGATGCATTCTGAACCTTAGGAAATGCTATTACTTCCCTAATACTATTTCTCTTTGCCATAAGCATAATCAGTCTATCCAAGCCAAAGGCCATACCGCCGTGAGGTGGTGTTCCATATTTAAATGCTTCAAGCAGGAACCCAAACTTTCTATTTGCATCTTCCTCAGTAAATCCAAGCATTTTAAACATCTTTGCCTGCAATTCCTGTATGTGAATTCTAATGCTACCTCCACCTAGCTCAACACCGTTTAATATTATGTCATATGCATTTGCACGTACTTTGCCTGGGTCGGAATCAAGGAATTCCAAATCCTCATCCATAGGACTAGTAAATGGATGATGCTTAGCTGCAAAGCGTTGCTCATCCTCATCATATTCAAATAGTGGGAACTCCGTAACCCACAAGAATTTAAATTCATCAGGATTCAATATATTCAGTTTCCTTGCTACCTCAAGTCTGAGCTGTCCAAGAGCGTCAAAAACAACACTATTTTTGTCTGCAACAAAGCAAATTAAGTCACCAGCCTCTGCCTTCGTTCTTTCAAGCAGCGCCTTCATCTCATCCTCTGTCATAAACTTTGCAAAGGAGGATTTTATATCATTATTGCTATCAATTGAGATCCAGGCCATACCCCTTGCTTTGTATGTCTTAACAACCTCAACCAAAGCATCAATTTCTTTTCTGCTAAACTTCGAGCAACCTTTTGCGTTAATAGCCCTAACACTTCCTTCAGAAGCGATAGCATCTGTAAACACCTTGAAACCACAGTTTGCAACCAAATCAGACACATTTACAAGCTCCATGTCAAAACGTATATCTGGCTTATCTGATCCAAACCTCTCCATAGCCTCGGCATAAGGCATTCTAAGAAAAGGAGTCTCAAGTTCAACGTCCAATGCTTCTTTGAATACCTTTTTAACAAAGCCCTCATTAATAGTAAGTACATCTTCAACATCAACAAATGACATTTCAATATCTATTTGTGTAAATTCTGGTTGTCTATCAGCTCGTAAGTCTTCATCTCTAAAGCACTTTGCTATTTGGAAGTACCTATCAAAACCTGAAACCATAAGCAGTTGCTTGTATAGCTGAGGTGATTGTGGCAAAGCAAAGAACTTTCCTGGGTGCACTCTACTTGGAACAAGGTAATCTCTGGCTCCTTCAGGCGTACTCTTAATGAGCATTGGTGTTTCTACCTCTAAGAAACCGTTATCATCATAATAATCTCGAGCTACCTTTGCAACTCTATGTCTAAGAATAAAATTCTTCTGCATGTCTGGTCTTCTTAAATCTAGGTATCTATACTTTAGTCTAGTTATTTCGTTAACCTCTGAATTCTCTTCAATATATATTGGTGGAGTTTCAGCCACACTAAGTATTCGTAACTCTTTTGCATTTATTTCTATCTCGCCAGTTGCCATTTTCTTATTAACAGCCTCGGTCGCCCTTGCAGCAACTGTACCAACAACAGCAAGAACATACTCACTTCTAATTGACTTTGACTTTTCAAACATCTCCCCGTCTTTATCTGTAAATACAAGCTGTATAATTCCAGACCTGTCTCTCAAATCAACAAAAACAAGGCTACCTAGATTTCTCTGTTTCTGAACCCAGCCCATTAGTGTTACGGTTTCTCCAATATTTGCTGTGCAGAGTTCAGTACATTTGTGACTTCTTTTCAGTCCATAAATTGATTCTCCCATTTTTGTAAACCCCCATGAGCCTTGTTAGCTCTTTATTTTTATAGTGTTTCGTGTATTAACTCTATGCCTCATATACTTTCAAGCTCTCAATAATTTGATCTATATCAAGCTCGTTCTGCTCACCTGTTGTCATGTTCTTCAGTTTGAACTTTCCTGTATTTATCTCGTCCTCACCAACAACTACTACGTAAGGAATACCAAGCTTGTCCGCATAAGAAAACTTTTTACCCATTTTGCCTTCATTAAAATAAATCTCTGCGGCAATTCCAGCATCTCTTACTTTTGTTGCAATTTCCAGTGCCTGTGCCATTGTTTCCTTCATAGGAATTACAAGTATTTTAGAAGGAGTTGCTTTCTTTGTCTCACCCAGAATTCCTGCCTCCTTGAGCTGGTAAAACAGCCTAGTTAGCCCAATTGAGATACCTACTCCTGGCAACTTCTTCGTAGTATAATTCTGAGCTAGATTATCATACCTTCCACCTGAACAAACACTTCCAATTGAAGGATATTGATTTAATATGGTTTCATAAATCGTACCTGTATAATAGTCCAGACCTCTAGCTATAGTTAAATCTACTGCATAGTTTGATGAAGGAACTTTAAAAGAATCTATATAATTAACTACCAATTCCAACTCATTTATTCCCTCAATAAATATTTCATTCTCGATTCCCAATTCTCTTAAACTTTTTACTATCTCGCTGCAGCTTCCCTTAATGTTAATAAATCTTAAAACGCTATCTGCATCCACACTTGATAGTCCAATTGCCTTGAGCTCAGAAATAACAGCCTTCTCACCTATCTTTTCAAGCTTATCAATAATTCTAAGAACCTCTGCTTTATCAGATATTTTTACGCTCTCAAAAAATCCATTTAATATTTTCCTGTTGTTAATTCTTATGGTAAAATCATCGAAGCCAAGAGACTTAAAGGTGGAATATATAACACTCAAAATCTCAGCATCATTAACCACACTTAGTCTTTCATTTCCAATAATATCTATATCACATTGATAAAACTCTCTAAATCTACCCTTTTGTGGCTTTTCCCCTCTGAATACCTTGCCAATATGGTATCTTCTAAATGGAAATGTTAAATCTCCAAAATGCTGTGAAACATATCTAGCCAAAGGTACAGTTAAATCAAATCTTAACGATAAGTCATTATCACCTTTATTAAACCTATATACTTGCTTTTCAGTTTCTCCTCCACTTTTTGCCAGCAGCACCTCAGATTTTTCAATCATAGGCGTATCAACAGGTATAAACCCATACTTTTCAAATGTTTCCTTAATGGTATCTAGCATATCGTTAAACACAATCTGATCTGCGGGTAAAAGCTCCATAAAGCCCGGTAGTATTGAGGGCGTAATTATTTGCTTCGCCATTTGAACAACTCCAATCATAAAAATATATACAATCATAAACAATAAAAAAGCCCCCATATCCCTGCAAGGGACGAGAGGAAACTTCCCATGGTACCACCCTAATGATTCTAATCTATATAGAACCCACTAAAACTCATTAACTCAGAAAACGTATGAGCCTCTCTTATTGACCCAGGAGCCAAGCTCCCAGAGGGTGTCTTTCCTCCACCTTACTATAAGCTGATCACAGTCATTGACAGCTTTTCCTAAAATAGTAGTACTGATTACGCTCCCTTTTAAGGTCTATATAGTATTAACCTACTTTATATTCTAAAATTTACAGCAACTATTGTCAATATTAATTATTGGATACTATCGATTTACCCTGATTTTTCTTTCAATCATTTCATCAATTCTGCTTATATACTCCTCTACACTTTTAACATTGAAAGCCCTCTCTATTCTATTATGCGGGAAAACAATCTTTGTAACAGCACCTGCCCCACATGCTAAAATAGATTGTCTTTCTTCCATTATTTGAATATTATATAGGCACTCCTTATTTTTTCTGCTATATCCAACATTTTCGAGATTTCCCAGTATATTTTTTTGTCTATAGAGATAATATGGATTTAGTTCCATTTTTGTCGCATACTCCCGAGCCATATCTACCATCCCTGCCACTTGCTGGTATTGTTTATCCAAACAATAGTTTTCTTTCTCCTCCGTGAGTCTAGACGCTCTTTTAATTGACAAAGTATGAACAGTTAAGCTGTCAGGCTTCATGAGATTCATTTTCTCAAGGGTGTTATTAAACATGCCAACGTCTTCTCCAGGAAGTCCACAAATCAGATCCATATTAATATTATCAAAGCCCAAATCTCGTGCCAAATAAAATGCTTTCTCAATGTCCTCTGGAGAATGCTTTCTTCCAATTTTTTCTAAAGTACTTGCGTTCATAGTCTGAGGATTAATGCTTATTCTAGATACTCCGATGTTCTTAATTAGCTTTAATTTTTCCATATCTATAGTATCCGGACGACCAGCTTCAACAGTGTATTCTTTCAACTGACTCATATCCAAGTATTCTCGAATGCCTTCCAAAAGTCTTGATAATTGATGCACATTCAGCGATGTTGGTGTTCCTCCTCCAATATAAATACTCTCAACCTCAAAGCCTTTGGCTTTTATTAGCAATGCAGTATGCTGTATTTCCTTTAACAAGGTATCAACATAAGGATCTATCATTTTCTTATACTGACTGATTGTACTGGAGCTAAATGAGCAATATAGACATCTTGATGGGCAAAAAGGTATACCAATATAAACTGAAACGCTATTTGTTTTTGAATGCAAAAACATTTCCCTCTGATTGGTTGCAACTTCATATAACAGACTTGCCTTGCCATCCGTAACGAAATAATCATTCTTTAGAGTTGAAAGAATATCGTCTCTATTAATGCCCTTGTCTATAAATTCATTTACCAATTTTGCTGGTCTGATTCCTGTCAAAATTCCCCAGGGTATTACTTTTCCAGTATATTTGTTCAAAAGCAAAAATAATTTTCTCATAATAATTCTTTTGAATGTCTTATGGCTTTGCTTGTCCTCAGATTCAAGTACACTCTCGCAGCGTAACTTAATAAAATCATCAAAGTCCTGATCCTTTAGCTCTATATTAATGTACTCTTGGCCTTCATGAATGCTTTTTGAGCAAAAAAGAAATGCCCCAGGACGCTCATCCCAAGGCCCGTCTATTTTCTCTATTTCATCTGGCAAAAAGAATAATTTAATCACGTCTTCAAATTCATTATCAAAACAATTGCAATCATTCTTAAAAAATATCATCTTATCCTCTTTTTCGTCTTACCATTGATTAGCTTGTTTTATAGGATTTGTTCTTCTCTCCGCCTCTATTGTGGTACTACTCCCATGGCCTGGGTATACTATCATATCATCAGGTAAGATAAAAAGTTTATCAACTATTGAGTTATAAATGTCCTCAAAGCTACCATTTGGTAAGTCCACTCTTCCATAGCCAGAATTAAATAGTGTATCTCCCGAAAAAAGATTATTCTCAACTTCAACACATATAGAACCTGGAGTATGACCTGGTGTATGAATTATTTTAAGCTCCAAATCTCCTAAGTGTACCACACTACCATCTCTTAATGCTTCACTCTTACATTTAAAAGTCATAGCTGTACCAGTATAAGCGGAAACATTAAACCTTGCATCTGTTAAAGCCATTTCGTCGTCAATATGAATATATACCTTTGCATTTGTATGCTCCACAATGTTATCTAGCTCTGCAACATGGTCAATATGCCCATGCGTAAGTATTATTTTTTCAATTGTCAAATTCAACTCTTTTGCTATGGAAAGAACTTTGTCGCACTTTACTCCTGCATCTATTAATATTGCCTTTCCTTTATCACCCACTAAATATGAAACCGATTCAAACATGCCACCTGTAATAGGTTTAACTATCATAATTAAAACTCCTTTTTACTATGCTTGTAAAAGCATTATTACTGTTTATTTCGTGTTACATCAAATACGCTATCTAATTTTCTAAGCCTTTTAATTATTTTCTCCAATTGCTCTGTATTTGTTATTTCTAGTGTAAGATTAATTACAGTTATCTGCTCTTTTGTCGTTCTTGCATTTAAAGCCTTAATTGGTATTTTTAGCTCAGTAATGCTATTAGTCAAATCAAGCAGCAGAGAGGTTCTATCATTAGCCATAATTGTTATATCCGCTTTGTAGGCAACATCACTTGTGGTATACCATCTTACATCTATGAATCTGCCCTCTTCTTCAACGCTGGCTGTTATATTTATACAATCACTACGATGAACAGAAACTCCTCTTCCACGGGTTATATATCCAATTATTCCATCACCAGGAACAGGGTTGCAGCATCTTGATAGTCTTACGAGGCAATTGTCAATTCCTTTGACAATGATACCACTCTCAGGTGCATGCTTATTCTTTTTTTCATTTTTGGTCTGAGCTATAGTTTCGAGTATTTGTTCCATTTCTTCAGGCTTTAATGTCTTCTTAAACTCTTCCTTTAACCTAGTTACAACTTTATTTGTTGTTATCGCACCATAACCAACACCTGCATATAAATCATCTAGTGAAGGAAAATTATATTTGCGTAGTACTATCTCAATCCATTCTGTTTTAAATAACTGATTATAGGCTAGTCCCTGTTTTTTGAGCTCCCTCTCAATCATTTCCTTGCCTCTAATGATGTTTTCTTCTCGCGTTTCCTTTTTAAACCACTGATTTATTTTATTTCTAGCTTGGCTACTCTTAACTATTTTCAGCCAATCTCTACTTGGTCCATGTATTGTGGAGGAAGTTAGAATATCAATGATATCACCATTTTTCAGCTTGTAATCAATAGGAACCATCTTACTATTGACCTTGGCGCCTATCATCTTATTACCTATTGCACTATGTATAAGATATGCGAAGTCTACAGGCGTAGAATCAACCGGAAGATTCATTACATCTCCCTTTGGCGTGAATACAAATACCTCATCAGTAAACAAATCAATTTTGAGCGTTTCCATGAACTCATTCTCATCCCTTGTATCCTTTTGCCATTCCAAAAGCTGTCTCAGCCATGCAAATTTATTATCAGAATCTTTTATTTCATTTATGCCTTCTTTGTATTTCCAATGCGCAGCAATACCCACCTCAGCTACTCTATGCATGTCCCAGGTTCTTATTTGAACCTCAAAGGGCTGCCCTTCAGGACCTATCAATGTAGTATGGAGTGATTGATACATATTTGGCTTAGGCATTGCAATATAGTCTTTAAACCTACCTGGCATAGGCTTATACAGTCCATGAACAAGTCCCAGCACTGCATAACAATCCTTAACAGAATTTACTAAAATACGAAATGCAAACAAATCATATATTTGATCTAACGTCTTATTCTGATTTTTCATTTTGCGATAAATACTATAAAAGTGCTTTGGTCTTCCATCTATTTGAGCATTTTCTATACCCAATTCACTTGTTTTTTCCTTTAAATTTTCAATAATTCCCGCTATATAAGCCTCTCTTTGCTTTCTCTTAAAGGCAATTTTTTCAACTAAATCATAATATTCCTTTGGGTCTAAATATCTAAGGCATATATCTTCAAGTTCCCATTTTATTTTAGAAATACCAAGACGATGAGCTAGTGGAGCATATATCTCAAGCGTTTCGGTTGCTATTTCAATTTGTTTGACCTCAGTCTTATGTTTCAGAGTTCTCATATTATGAAGTCTATCTGCAAGCTTTATCATAATTACTCGAATGTCTTTTGCCATAGCCAAAAACATTTTTCGAAGATTTTCCACCTGCTGTTCTTCTTTTGATGTAAACGGTATTTTACCAAGCTTTGTAACACCATCTACAAGGTCTGCAACCTCAACTCCAAACTGAACTTTCAGCTCTTCGTATGTATATGTTGTATCCTCGATAGTATCATGAAGAAGTGCAGCAACAAGCGCAGTTGAGTCCAATTCCATTTCAGCTAAAATAATTGCTACTTCAACTGGGTGGATTATATATGGCTCCCCCGAATTTCTCTGCTGTCCCTCATGCGCTGTTTTAGAAACAAAATATGCCTTTTCAAGCATTTCAAAATTACTGTTAGGGTCGTATTTTTTTACTTTTTCAATAAGAACTGAAAAACTATCTATCAAAACGTCCTCCACTAATCCATATGACTCCCATATTTTGAGGAATAACTTAATAACTCATTAAAGTATTCCGAAGTATACACAAGTTAAAACTTTACGATTGAATTTATTTTATACCCCTTAAGTTTATCTCTGCCGTTAAGAAATGAAAGCTCTATAAAATATATAATTCCCACCACTTTTCCTCCAAGCTGCTCAATCAATTTAATATTTGCTTCAGAAGTTCCGCCTGTCGCAAGAAGATCATCCACTATCAATACATTTTGGCCAGACTTTATAGCATCCTCATGCATTTCTAAAATATCTTTTCCATATTCCAAGTTGTACTCAGCCCTAATTGTCTTGTAAGGCAACTTTCCTTTTTTCCTAATTGGAACAAACCCTTTTCCCATCTGATAAGCAAGTGGTGCTCCAAAAATGAATCCTCTAGACTCAGAGCCTACAATTATATCGAAATCTTCCAGCTTCTCAGCAATCTCTTTGAAGGAGTCCATACAAAATTTAAACGCCTCTGGATCTTTAAGTACTGTGGTAATATCAATAAAATCAATTCCCTCTTTTGGGAAGTCTACAACATGCCTAAGCTTTGTTTTCAAATCCATCATTGTGCCCCTTTTTTTAAAAACCGTTTTGTATGATATAACTTATATTATAATTAAATCCAATGATACTTACAAGTATATAGATTTACAACTAAAATAATATGCAAACTCGTCTATCTATAATACTTTAAAACAAGCTGCACACTTCTATTCCCGTTATATTCATTTACGTCAATATTAAAAACCAGGTCAAGCTTAATATTATTAATTTGACCAGCATACATCCGATCAAGCTCTTTCTCTCCAAATTTTTCTACGATGTAAGTATCAAAATCATTAATATTACCAAAAAAAATGCAGTCTAGGTACTGTTTATTGTTGGTAAGCAATCTTAGCTTTAGTACGTTTCTATTGGAACCTAAAACGTTGCCTCTGTTCACACAGATACCCTTTTCGGCGAAAATCGGCTTAGCATTTCCCTTGCCAAAAGGCTCAAGTATCATCAACTCATCTGCAGTTTTTATATTGATATCTGAAATAGGAATGCGTGCATCAATATACACTTTTGTAATCAAATCATCCTCTGTTAATGTCGAAAATTTATTTAACTGTTTTCGTAACACATCTACATTTTCAATTTCAAGACTAAATCCAGCAGCCATTGGGTGCCCACCAAACCTTGTCAAAAGTTCCTTGCACTCTAGAAGTCCCTCAAACATGTTGTACTCTTCTATTGACCTGCCCGAACCCTTTACCCCGTTTTCGCTATCTGTTAAAATAAAAGTAGGAACATTATATCTTTCTCTAACCTTCCCAGCTATTATTCCAGCTATACTTTCATGTAGGTGTGGCTTATATACAACTAATACCTTGTCGTTCTTAAGGTCGCTGTTTTCTATCGTCTCAATTGTTTCCTCAACACCTAATATTGTCATGTTTTTTCTTTCTGCGTTTAGGTTACAAAGCTCCTG
>DATCID010000131.1:0-13219 GCA_036507975.1 Ruminiclostridium sp. | reverse complement strand
TAACTAGATTGTAATTCAGTTAATTGAAAGTAAGTCTATTGACAAGTCAAATTAAGTCAAGTATAATTAAGTAAATTATAATTAACCTATTATATTTACTCGAACGGAGGTAAACTAATGTTCATCGGAAGAAAAAGAGAGCTTGACAACTTAAATCAACGATACGGATGCGGTAAATTTGAATGTGCCATTATATACGGTCGGCGTCGTGTCGGTAAGACAACCCTTATAAATGAGTTCATTAAGGATAAAGAAGCCATCTCTTATACTGGCATCGAGGGCAACCAAAAAGAAAATCTTGAAGGTCTGAGTAAAAGCATTTACTCTTTATCACAGGATTTTTCTGATGCGTCATCAAACTTTTCAGGATTTCAGGAGGCTTTGGAAACTGTGTTCAAAATTGCCCAAAAGCGTAGAATTGTATTTGTAATTGATGAGTACCCCTATATTGCAATCAGTTATAAGGCACTCTCCTCAATATTGCAAATTTTGATTGACAGAAATAAAGACACCTCTAAAATGTTCTTGATTTTATGTGGTTCTTCTCTTTCTTTTATGGAAAATCAGGTGCTCGGCTACGAAAGCCCTCTTTTTGGCAGACGCACATGTCAATATAAAATTACACTCTTTGATTTCTTTGAAATAAAGAATTATTATAACAAATTCAGTGACAATGATTTGGCTATTATCTATGGTATAACAGGTGGCATTCCACTTTACATGTCGCTTATGAATGATAATATGAGCGTTGAAGATAATATCAAGGCTAATTTTCTGGTACCAAACTCATATTTGTTTGAGGAGCCGACCAATCTGATTAAGCAGGAATGCCGTGATTCATCACAGTATAATTCAATCATAAAGGCTATCGCCACGGGCTCGTCGAGAATGTCGGAAATTAGCTCTAAAACAGGACTTGATACAAGTCTTGCAACAAGTTATCTGAATAAACTCATGTCACTTGGCATTGTTAAAAAAGAAATGCCGTTCGGAACAGACAGTTCTCGCAAGACAATTTATGCACTGGAAGATTCCATGTTCCGTTTCTGGTATCGTTTTATCCCGGATAATCTAGCAACTATCAATCGCGGTTTTTCAGATGTTGTTTATCAAAAAATAGCTTCGCAAATCTCCTCCTTTATGGGCGGCGTTTTTGAGGAAATCTGTAAGCAGTAAGCTAGGGATGTAAAGGTGCTTGCCATTCATCCCGGTTGGATGAGGACAGAAATTGGTGGTCCAGATGCTGATCTTTCTGTAGATGAGGCAGCAGAAAGTATTATTTGTCTTATCGAAAATTCTGTAGGAAGACTAAATGAAGCAGTTTTTGTTGATAATACGGGAGAACCGTTAAACTATTAAAGTTTAAATATTATCTATACCTCAAATTAACATTTATGTAAGGAGGAAAATCATGAAACAACCATTTTTAATGAAAAAGGATAAGGTTTTTACTAAATCCTTGGATTTCAGTTTTCTATTGGATGCACCTGCTGGAAAGTGTGGGTTTATCAAGATCAAGGACGGTCATTTTCATGATGGAGAAAAACGTATTAGGTTTTATGGCATTAATATACCCTTTGGAAATCTATTCTCCCCTAAAAAAGATGCTGAAATTATAGCCGAGAGACTTTCTAAAGCGGGAGTCAATTTTGTACGTCTTCATGCAGCGGATGCTAGAAAAACGGGTAGCGTAGAAAAATTGCTCATTGACTATACCAAAGGTAATTCAAGAAATTTTGACCCAGAGCAATGGGATAGAATTGACTATCTTTTTAGCTGCTTAAAACAAAGGGGTATATACCTGCAACTTGACCTATTCTGTTACCATGGCTTTCTACCAGATGATAGACTTGACTATTCCACATATGCATAAGAGTACTTGTGTATATGATTTTTTTTGCATAAATTAGATTTTTAAACGAGTAATGATGCTCCCACATTCATATAGTCATTTGTTTTCACCAAATAACTTGACATAAAAAACATCTGTGAATATAATATTATATATGAACACATGAATGATTGTTCATATATAATATAGAGGTGATATAATGGGAAAAACTCTTAATGACATAGAAAATTGCAAATGTACAGTAATACATAACGATATAGTTGAGAAGGTAAAAGCAAAGCTATTAACTGAAGAAAAATCATATGACCTTTCTGAATTTTTCAAAGTCTTTGGTGATAACACGAGAATAAAAATAATGCAGGCTCTTTCTCTGGAAGAAATGTGTGGCTGCGATATTTCAGTATTGTTAAATATGAGTCAGTCAGCCATATCACATCAGTTACAAGTGTTAAGACAATCAAAATTAGTTAAATTTAGAAAAGACGGTAAAGTTGTCTACTATTCCTTAAATGATGCCCATATTAAACAAATATTTGATCAAGGATTACAACACATCAATGAAAAATAATATATTTGGAGGTGATGCAAATGAGCTCTAGTACAAAAAAAGAGCTTCTCTTGGTGGGCTTAGATTGCGTAAATTGTGCAGCTAAAATTGAAAAGAAGGTCAATGAAATAAAGGGTATTGATACAGCAGCTATAAGTTTTATGACTAAAATCTTAACTCTTCATATTGAGGATAATGTTGTGGATTTGGAATCAATATTATCACAAGTAAACATCATAGTTAAAAAAATAGAACCTGGTGTAAAAGTGGTTGACAAGGATGATAAGAAAGAACTTCTTGATACTGGCAAAGGGGAACATAACCACGTACCGAATGAAGGAGAAGATAATAAAAAAGAAATTATAAGATTAATCATTGGTGCTGGATTTTTTGGCATTGCATTAGTATTTAAATTTTCAACTACTGTTAAATTCACTTTATTTTTTGCAAGTTATGTTTTAGTTGGTGGAGAAGTATTATTAAGAGCATTTAGGAATATTTTACGAGGAGAATTTTTTGATGAAAACTTTTTGATGAGCATAGCAACTATTGGCGCTTTTACAATTAAGCAATATCCTGAAGGTGTAGTTGTAATGCTATTTTATAAAGTCGGAGAATTCATCCAGAGCATAGCTGTAAATCGTTCAAGGAAATCAATTTCTGACCTTATGGATATAAGACCTGATTATGCTAACTTAAAGGTGGGCAGCGAATTACAAAGAGTAGCTCCTGAAGAGGTTAAAGTAGGAGACAGCATTGTTGTAAAGCCAGGAGAAAAGGTTCCGCTAGACGGAATTGTTACGGAAGGTAAATCAATGTTAGACATATCAGCCTTAACTGGTGAATCAATGCCTCGGGATGTAGAAGCTCCAAATGAAGTTTTAAGTGGATTTATAAATATAAATGGACTTTTAACAATAGAAGTTACAAAGGTATTTGGGGAATCTACTGTTTCGAAAATATTGGAATTAGTTCAAAACGCAAGTAGCAAAAAGGCTCCTACAGAAAACTTTATTACAAAATTTGCAAGATATTATACTCCAATAGTGGTAATTGTGGCTGTTTTATTAGCATTTATTCCTCCTTTAGTATTCAAAGGTATTACATTCTCAGAATGTCTATATAGAGCATTAGCATTTTTAGTTATATCTTGTCCCTGTGCCTTGGTGATTTCAATACCCCTCGGATTTTTCGGAGGTATTGGTGGAGCATCTAAGAGAGGAATATTAGTTAAGGGCAGTAACTATCTTGAAGCACTTAATAATGTGGATATAGTTGTGTTTGATAAGACAGGTACCTTGACTAAAGGCGTATTTAAGGTTACTGAAATAAATCCGGAAAGTGGGTTTACTAAAGAAGAATTATTAGAATATGCAGCTTATGTTGAAAGTTATTCTAATCATCCAATTGGCACATCAATAATAAAAGAATATGGAAGAGAAGTTAATAAAAATGAAATTACTAACTATGATGAAATATCCGGGCATGGTATCAAGGTAAATATTAAAGGCAAAGAGGTTCTTGCAGGTAACATCAAACTAATGAATAACGAAAACATCAAAAATAATAATGTTGAGATTGCTGGAACTGTTGTTCATGTGGCTATTGATAAAAAATATGCTGGATATATTGTCATTTCAGATGAAGTGAAGGAAGACTCCAAGGAGGCTATAAGAGGTTTGAAGCTGCTTGGTGTTAGAAAGGTTGTAATGCTTACAGGAGATAACAAAGCTATAGCAAGTATAGTTTCAGAGCAATTAGGACTTGATGAATTCTATGGGGAGTTACTTCCCGATGGAAAGGTTGAAATAGTGGAGATGCTTGATAAAGACAAAGGAAAAAAAGGAAATTTACTCTTTGTTGGTGATGGAATAAACGATGCTCCTGTTCTTGCAAGAGCAGACATAGGAATTGCAATGGGGGGCTTAGGTTCTGATGCAGCCATTGAAGCAGCAGATATTGTAATTATGACCGACGAACCATCAAGAATAGTTACTGCCATTAAAATAGCAGGTCGAACAAGAAGGATTGTTTTGGAAAATATAATTTTTGCCATGGGAGTTAAGTTCGTATTTTTAGCACTGGCAGCAGTTGGAGTAGCAACAATATGGGAAGCAGTTTTTGCAGACGTTGGAGTTACAGTAATTGCAGTATTAAATGCTATGAGAGCTCTTAATGTTAGTAAAATAAAATAAGTGGAGACTTGCATATTGAATATTAATATATATATCTTACTTTTTATAGGTAGTTTCCTTGCTGCTGCAATATCTGGAGCGGCAGGTTTTGGTGGGGCTTTATTGCTATTACCACTTTTGACAAAGACCATAGGTACAGAGATGGCTGTTCCAGTACTTACTATTGGCCAATTAATAGGAAATCTATCCCGTGTTTTTTTTGGATTCAAGGAAATTAAGTGGAAGCCAGTTCTTATTTTCATTACAGGAGCAGTACCAATGAGTATTGTAGGAGCTTATTCTTTTGTGAAAGTGCCTAAAGATGTTATTACTAGAGGAATTGGGTTAACCATAATTATATTTGTTATATTGAAATACTTTAAGCTACTTAATATAAAATCCAGTGACAAAACTATGCTAATCGGTGGAGGCTTAGTTGGCTTAATATCTGGACTGGTTGGAAGCGCAGGGCCAATAGGTGCAGCAATTTTTCTATCTTTAAACCTATCTCCTACAGCATACATATCTAGTGAAGCTGTTACAGCTGTTGCAATGCATATATCTAAAACAGTGATTTATGAAAAATACCTTGGTATTGGACTTGATGCATTAGAAATAGGTTTATTTATAGGTCTCGCAATGTTTTTGGGTACATGGTTTGGTAGAAAAATAATAAATAGAATGTCCAAAGAGATGTTCACAAAATTTGTTGGTGTATTATTAGCCATAATAGGCATTCAGATGTTGATTTGGGGACTTTAAAATTTTCAATATTCTAGGGGCAAAATAAGTTCATATAGTTAAGGAAAATAAAGGAGTGAATTCGGATGGATTATAAGCTTGAAGAAATGACGAAGCTAGATTGGGATCAAGTTTCCCAGATATACAAAGAAGGGATTGAGACTGGAATAGCAACTTTTCAAGAGGTGGTACCTACTTGGGAAAACTGGGATAATGATCATATAAGTTCATGTAGGATAGTAATTCGCTTAGGTAATAAGGTATTAGGTTGGGGGGCACTAAGTCCCACTTCAAGTAGATGCGTTTATGAGGGGGTTGCTGAAGTTAGTATATATATTGGAGATAATTATAGAGGAAAAGGATTAGGTAAGATTCTTTTAGAAGAGATAATTAAGCAATCGGAAGAGAATGGGTTTTGGATGCTTCAATCGGGGATTATTAGTGAAAACAAAGTAAGCATTATATTGCATGAAAAGTGCGGATTTAGAGAGCTTGGCATTAGAGAAAAAGTTGCCAAAATGAGTAATAGAAAATGGTATGACGTAGTATTAATGGAACGTAGAAGTAAAATAGTTGGAATTAGCTAAAGCACATACTTTCGCATTTTAATTAAATATTTTAAGTTACAAGAAACCCTAATAATTAAAAGCTAAATAATTTAGACAAAATCACTATTTCACCTTAAATATTATGTATTTACTGGGAATATATTAAATAATTATGTATTATGATATAATTAGCTTAATAAATTAATTTACGAGGTAACCATATGGATAATCTTGATGTTAAAATTATTAAAATTCTACAACAGAATTCTAGAATTACAGCATCTGAAATCAGTAGTAGAATTAATCTGTCAATACCTGCAGTAAGTGACAGATTAAAAAAGCTAGATGCCTCCGGCATAATAGAGAAATATACATTAATACTAAATTCAAAGAAATTAAACAAACACTTAATGGTAATAATGTTTGTATCGCTAGAATCCCCAAAATATACAGATACCTTCGTTAATATCATTCAAGAGGATAATGATATAGTTGAGTGCCATTACCTTGCTGGCGATTATGATTATGCTCTGAAGATAATTACAGAAAGTACAGAGAGCTTAGAAAAGATTTTAAATAGAATTAAAAGCATAGTTGGTGTTCAAAAAACTAAAACCACATTTTCTCTTTCAACATTAAAAAATAATTATTCAGTCATGCCAAATGAAATTATTGATTAGGAGGATTTTATATGATAATTGGAGTTCCAAAGGAAATCAAAAACAATGAGAACAGAGTTGCTATAACCCCTGCTGGTGTACATGCACTAGTTGTAAAAGGTCATAAAGTTTTAATAGAGAAATCTGCTGGTGTAGGAAGTGGCATTGAAGATGATGAATATAAACTTGCTGGTGCTATAATCCTTGATGAGGTTGCAGAGGTTTTTCAGCAAGCTGATACTATTGTAAAAGTAAAAGAACCCCTTGAATCTGAATATGACCTATTTAAAGAAAATCAAACTCTATTTACATACCTTCATTTAGCACCAAACCCTTCCCTTACAAAGGCTTTGCTTAAAAAGAAAATAACTGGCATAGCTTATGAAACAGTTCAGCCTAAAAGTGGTAACCTTCCTCTTTTAACTCCAATGAGTGAGGTAGCAGGAAGAATGTCCATTCAAGTGGGAGCAACATTACTCCAAAAATATAATGGTGGACTAGGCATATTGCTTGGAGGAGTTTCTGGTGTTCTTCCAGGTGAAGTTGTTATAGTTGGAGGCGGAGTTGTTGGCTTAAATGCAGCGAAAATGGCTGTTGGCCTTGGAGCTAGAGTTACAATTCTTGATATTAACAAGCTTAGACTTGCTTATTTAGATGATATATTTATGGGTAAGGTTTCTACTCTTGTGTGTAATGAGTATAATGTAGCAGAAATGGCTAAAAAAGCTGACCTATTAATCGGTGCAGTTTTAGTAGCTGGTGCTAGAGCTCCAAAGCTTATCACTACTGAAATTGTAAAATCCATGAAAAAGGGAGCCGTAATTGTAGATGTTGCAATAGATCAAGGTGGATCAGTAGAAACAATTGATAGAATTACAACTCATGATCATCCTTGCTTTGAAAAATATGGAGTTATTCATTATTCAGTAGCAAATATGCCTGGTGCAGTTCCAAAAACTTCTACCTATGCACTTACAGGTTCAACACTTCCATATTTATTAGATATAGCTAATAAAGGTGTTGAAACGGCAATTCTTGAAGATGAAGCACTTTTAGCTGGTTTAAATACCTATAAAGGGTTTATAACTTATAAAGCAGTTGCTGAGGGACTTGGTATGGAATACAAAGCTGCAAAAGAATTATTATAACAGAATAATTAATTAAAATAATGAAGTCATGCATGTAGATAGGAACTCACCTGTTACACTGCATGACTTTTTATATTTGGGGAAAAATATTAAAAAATTTCTTCTATAACATAATCTTGTGTACCTAAATTACGCTTTTCAAGCTCTTTTAGTTGCACAAATGGATTTTTTCCATGAAGTCTTTCAAATAGATGGCCAGTTGTTCCTATCTCCATACCTTGAGGTATGCCATCAGATATCAAATTTTCTACCTTTATGGCATCCAGACAAGCTCTTTCAATAGCAACGATATCTGTTCCTGCCATAATCCCTAAATCAGGAACTAAGGATGGAGTTGTAAGGCCCCAGCAATCGCATAATGCAGTTATATTGGTTAGAAAGTTAATGTAAAAGACTTTTCCTGGCTCAAAGGATTTTAGAACTGTTTCCGTGCAAGTAGCCATTCCAACTTGAAAATCCTCATAATTATGAGTATCCATCTTAATGGCCCCAACTGGACAAACTTTTACACAATGCTGGCAGTTTGTACAGTGATGATACATTACTGTAAATTTATCGTTTTCATCAAAGCTGTTAGCATTATGATTACAGTTAGTAATGCACATTCCACAGTGAATACATAAAGCTTCATCCCAAACAAGACCACCTTCAAGCCCATGTATCTGCCTTCTAGTTCTATCAGTAACACAACCCATAGCTATATTCTTGCAGGCACCTCCATATCCACAGGCACCATGCCCTTTAACATGTGAGAAATCAATCATAACTTCTGCATCATGAATATTACCGCCAATATCAACATTTTGTAAAGTTCTGAAGTTTACTTCTTTTTCATAATAATATTTGCTCATAGTGCCACATACAGGAATTATTGGAACTCCTAAAAAATCTTCTGTATAGCCTCTATCCTTTGCACCAGAAACTTCCTGATCAGTTATATATACTTTTGCGCCATAAGACTTTAATTTATCTACTAGAATTTTTACAAATAGTGGATGGATCGTAGTATATCCTATACCTCTACCTAAATGCATCTTAATAGCAGTCCATTTACCTTTTACGGTTTCTTCAAGGTTCATACCATCTAAAAGTCTTCCGAACTTTGCTGGCAATGTAACACTTGGATCATATTTATCATATTTAACAGATGTAAATAATACTTTTGAACTCATTTTGCAAACCTCCTTCGTGGATTGTTGAACAATTCATTTATAATTGTAGCATAGCTTATATGTTATGAATAGGGAAAAAACTTAACGTATTTAGTGAAAAATGATATAATAAAACAGAAATTTTTTACATTAGAACTTGGACATAATATAATTATGAGAGGTAACAGCATGAAAAAAGTATAGTGGATTTTACTATAGATAAAATAAGCACTGAGGATTTTGACGCTTTAGCAATTCCAGGTGGCTTGGAGGATTAAGATTTTTATAAAGATGCTTATAATGAAAGGTAAGCGCTGCCTCTTGGGAAAAGTGGTATTTTAAACGGTAGAACAGGAACAAACTATAATAAAATGAATGGAATCCTAGTACTGCAATACATGTGGCATTCTTATTATTAGAATTACTAACGAGTAAAAATAATGCGAATTATATAAAGGATTTAATGGGTTATCAATAAATGATTTCCTATACACAAAAGAACATAAAATTGTGGTAAACTAAATGTGAACTGACTTAAAGTAACAGTCAAAGCTATTAGGGATTTATATATATAAAGGAGAGATAAAAATGGCAGAATTTAAATACGATATTAAAAAGAACTTAGGTACTCTATCTGAAAGTGCAAAAGGATGGAAAAGAGAAGTCAATGTAATGACATGGAATAATAAAAAACCAAAGGTAGATATCCGTGAGTGGGATGAAACTCATGAGCAAATGGGAAAGGGTATAACCTTAAATAAAGAGGAATTAAAACTGTTAAAGGATATTTTAAATCAAGTTGATCTGGATGAATTAGAAATAGACTAAAACTATGTATGGCTGCAAGCTTATGGTAGCCATTTTTCATGAATTATTTAGTTCAACATAATCCCCTTACCCTGCATTCAATTCGCTAATTAATTCCAGTTAATATTTAAAATCATTATCAATTGATAACAAATGTCTATTCTATAATTCTTATATAATTGTTTACAATGGTGGCTTTATAGCATATAATAAATATATATTAAATTTCAATTGATAATATGAAACTGAATATTGTTAGAGCAGGCGATATGCTTTTTAGTATATGGGGCTGGGTTGAAGTTTTCAACAACAGGTATAAATAAATTAGTTAAGGGGTGTAATTTTGGGGAAGTTTAATGGTTTTAAAGGAGATTATGTTGGCCTTACAGAAAAACAGGTCAGGGATTCACAAGAGAAATATGGTAAGAATGAACTTGCTCTAGAAAAGAAAAATACTTTTTTCAAAAAAGCAATTAGTATATTAAAGGAGCCTATGTTTTTGCTTTTATTCTGTACCTCAATGATATATTTTCTTCTAGGTGAGCCTAGAGATGGTATTATCATGCTGGTTTTTGTTACTTTTATGTCAGGAATTAATTTGTTTCAAGAATGGAGAACGGATAAGACGCTTCAAACCTTAAAGGATTTATCCTCTCCAAGGGTTAATGTTATTAGAAATAACTGCCTAGTAGAAATTGATAGTAAAGAGTTAACAGTTGAAGATTTAGTTGTTATTGAAGAGGGAGAAAAGATAGCTGCAGATGGAGAAGTTATTGAAGTTCTTGGTTTGGGGGTGGATGAATCTACTTTAACTGGGGAATCAGAAGTAGTATGGAAAAAAACTGATTTAAATGAAGAAGAGAAGGAATCTCATTGGAGAAGAAACTTTTGTTATGCAGGTACAATGGCAACTCAAGGTAGTGCTTTAATCAGAGTAACTAGTGTAGGGCTAAGCACAGAATATGGGAAAATAGGATTAGATATAGCATCTGTTCCCTTGCACCCAACCCCACTCGAAAAACAAACGAAATATTTAATTAAGGTTTGTGCTTTTATTGGTATTGGAATGTTTGCTTTGGTTTTCTTAATTACCTTGCAGCATACAAGCAGTGTTACAAATAGTATTCTTTCTGGAATTACATTAGCTATGGCTATGATCCCTGAAGAATTTCCAGTAATTCTTACAGTCTTTTTAGCCATGGGAGCTTGGCGACTAGCTAAAAAGAATTCTTTAATTAGACGTATGCCTTCTGTCGAAACCTTAGGTGCTGTCTCAGTATTATGTGTGGATAAAACTGGAACCTTAACTCAGAATAAAATGACAGTTCAAGAAATCCTTAAGCTTTCTAAATTTTCAGAGCAGGAAATGATGTATTGGGCAGGACTCGGATGTGAAACACAGCCCTATGACCCAATGGAAAAAGCAATATTAGAATATGCTAAATTAAAGGATATAGATGTAGAAAAACTTTTCGAGAATGAGCTCGTACATGATTACCCCTTTACCTCTGATATTAAAATGATGGGCCATGTTTGGAGGATTAAGGATAGCCTTTCCCTTGCAGCAAAGGGGTCACCAGAAAGTATCTTTCCTTTATGTCATTTAAGTGATGATGAAAGGGTAGCTATAGAAAAAGAGCAAGAAGCTTTGGCGAAAAAAGGTTATAGAGTAATTGCAGTAGCTAGGCATTTTAGGCATTTAGAAATGGGAGAGATTCCAGAGGATATAAAAGAAAATAGATTAGAGCTAATAGGATTAATAGGGCTAGTAGATCCTCATAGAGAGGAGGTTCCTGAGTCTATAAAGTTATGTAATAAGGCTGGCATCAGAATTGTTATGATAACAGGGGATAATGGAATTACTGCAACTTCTATCGCAAAGAAGATTGGAATCCCGAATAGTGATAATGTTGTTACAGGTCAAGAATTAGAGCTAATGTCTGAGGAGGAACTTGAGCAAAGAGTAAAAAATACTAATATATTTGCTAGAGTAATACCAAGGCATAAAATGAGAATAGTTAAAGCTCTAAAGAATATTGGTGAGATAGTAGCCATGACAGGGGATGGGGTTAATGATGCACCAGCGCTTAAATATGCAGATATAGGCATAGCCATGGGTAAAAGGGGAACTGGAGTGGCAAAGGAAGCTGCAGATATGATTCTACTTGATGATAACTTTACCACAATCGTTGATACTGTAAAAGATGGAAGAAGAATATATGATAACATTAAAAAAGCGGTTGAGTATGTATTTGTTATCCATATACCTATAGCTTTGATTGCATTACTTACACCATTACTACATTTACCTTTATTCCTATTGCCAATTCATGTGGTACTCCTAGAATTAATTATTGATCCTACCTGTTCTATTGTTTTTGAAAGACAGCCAGAGGAAGCAGATATTATGGAAAGGCAGTCTAGAAAGCCAGGAGAAGCACTTATTACTTCAAAGCTAATGACTAAGGCAATTTTACAAGGTTTAAGTATTTTTGCTGGGTCCTTTGGTGCATATGTGTATCTATTCAATAATGGATATGGGGAGAGTATGGCTAGAACTTTTTCTTTGGCAGTGATAATATTTGCAAATCTATTTTTAGTTTATGTTAATCAGTCAGAAAAGACCTTTGCTCTTTCAAACTTTTTTAAGTCCAGAGACAAGGTGTTATGGTATATCAATATTGGAATACTTTTAGCTTTGACTATAGTGATATATACATCTTTTGGAAATCAATTAGCAAAAACTTCAGCACTTACTGCAATTCAATTACTTAGTAGTATCGCAATTGCAGCCATAGCAACCTTATGGTGGGAATTGGTTAAATTATATAAAAAACGTAGATAAAATTCTGTTAAAATGAATGATAAAAAATAAGGGTAGAAGGGATTAATATTAAAAAATCCTTACTCTACCCTTTTTGTTATGAAGAAATAGATTATGTAAAGTTTACATGGTTGTCATTTTACTGAGAATCTCAGGATTAACCATACCCAATATCATAGCAATATGTGCTACCACTAGAAAGCCACCCACAAGTATAAAATGGATTTTCATCTTTTCTTCTAGTGTTTTATTTCTAAATATTACTTTAAGCTCCATTAATGCTATAGGTAAAAGGAAAATAACTCCGCTTAAATAGAAACCAACTGCCATAACATCTATCCAAGTATGCCATCCTGATGTGGTAGTTAGTGGAATAACTGCATTTAATAATAAGTAAATAAAAATACCCGTGAAATAGAAGCCATCAAAGATTCCAACAATCTTGTTAAGAGTTCTTAACCCTCCCTTTTGTAACTTGTTGAAAATAATAAAAAACTCAGTAATTGTAAGTGTTTCTGCACAAATTACTGGTATTGCCATGAAAATAATTAAATTCCAAGGCTGATTGTTTGTAAGTAGTGACATGTAATGGGTCATATTCATATTTTTTACCTCCTAAATTTCTACGGTAGTGTAAAAATTTTTACACTCCTTTTTTGATTTAATGCTTATATATCAAGGGTTACAGAGTTTTTTAGATACAAAAAACAATGACCCCCTAATTTCATGCTATAATTGAATCGCTTAACAAACAAAAATACACATGAG
>DATCID010000130.1:0-4108 GCA_036507975.1 Ruminiclostridium sp. | reverse complement strand
TGCTCATTTTGTATAATGAAGATTTATTGCTTATACTTATAAAAACTATAAAAACAACGGTTAACAGTGAATAAACTTATATATTTGTATGACTTGTAAACGAATGCAATTATTGTTTCTCATCAGTATTACATCCTGGTTGAATTAGTATCGAATTTTCTTCATCTAACTATTAAGTAATTGTCCATAAAAAGTAAATAAACATAGGATAATAACCATTAACTACACACAGATTGTTATAGACTCCTATTTACATCAAAAAACGATTCTGGATTTAAAAAAATCCCGAATCGTCTTTTTAATTCAACAGCTAAATTTCCTAACGAAAAACCAAGAGTTTTTTAGTGGCCTCCCACATATGAGGTAGCTTCTTTGTTAAATCAAGGACAAGCAATGCAATAAACTTCTTCACCAAGTATCTTATTTACATCTTTTAAAAAAGAACTATATCCGCCATCAATATCTGACTTATGCTTTTCTGCCATAGATAATATTTCATCTGCATCTTCCTCATCGAAATCAATACATTTAAGTAATGATTTTTCTATTTCTTCATTGGAAGCTCCCTTAGCAAATTCTCTGGCAGCTTTAAAGACTTTTTTATCTAATATATATATTGAATTTTCTCCAAATCCATCTGACCTTTTATTGTAAGAATAATCGTTTATCTTTTTAATAATAAAGATAATAAAAAATGTTATCAAAAAAATACCTGCTTCTGCAAAAAAACCTTCCATATAAATTCCCCCTTTTCAACTTTACTTTACAGTTATATTTAATATCTTAGCAATACCCAAATTTGCTTTAAGAATATTTACTCTTGGCTCTCCAAATACTCCTAAGGTTCGTCCTTCAGTATTATCTGCCACTACCTTGTCAATGTCTGCCGTACTTATGCCTGTAGCTTTTGATATTGCAGAAATTTGTATTTCAGCAGCTTTAGGGCTGATATGAGGATCAAGTCCTGAACCTGAGCTTGTTAACAAGTCAGTTGGAATATCTTCTTTTTTAACTTCAGGATTTGCTTTTAAAAACTCATCAATATCCTTTTTAACCCTTTCAACCAAGGCGGGATTTGATGGAGCTAAGTTTGCCGAACCTGAGCCTACACCGGCATACGTTGTTTTACCATCTTTGTCCAGCTTTGTATCTTCTTCCTTGTAAGTGTTATAGTTATATGCAGAAACCCTTCCATGGAAAAATCTTGCATCAGTAAATGCCTGACCTAGAAGCTCCGAACCTACAGGTTTTCCATTATACAGAGTAATACTTCCGTTTGCTTGTTTATGAAATAACAATTGACTTGCTCCTGTCATTGCTAAAGGATATATGACTCCACATATTAATAACAAAGCAAGGCTTACCATTAACGCTCTTAAAAAAATCTTCATTTTTATTCCTCCTTAACCTAAGTTTAAAGCTCTAAGCAACGGGCTTATAATAATATCTATAATCTTGATTCCAACAAATGGTACAATTACACCACCAAGACCGTATATAAGCATGTTCTTTGCGAGAATTGCCTCTGCGCTCATTGGTCTATATTTGACACCCCTCATTGCAATTGGTATCAGCATTGGAATGATGATTGCGTTGAATATGAGCGCTGAAAGTATTGCACTCATAGGTGTTGCCAGACCCATAACATTTAGTATCTTCATTTGTGGTATTCCCAGCATAAACATTGCAGGAATGATTGCAAAATACTTTGCCACATCATTTGCTATACTAAAAGTAGTCAGAGATCCTCTGGTCATAAGAAGCTGCTTGCCAATTTCCACCACTTCAATAATCTTCGTTGGGTCTGAATCTAGGTCTATCATATTTGCTGCTTCTTTTGCCGCTTGAGTACCACTGTTCATGGCAAGGCCAACATCAGCCTGAGCAAGTGCTGGAGCATCATTTGTTCCGTCACCCGTCATAGCAACAAGTTTCCCTTGCGCTTGCTCCCTTTTAATTACTTCTATTTTTTGTTCGGGCTTGCATTCTGCAACAAATTCATCCACACCTGCTTCTCTTGCGATTGTCTCGGCAGTCAAAGGGTTATCGCCCGTGCACATAATGGTTTTAATTCCTATCTGTCTCAGCCTTTCAAATCTTTCAACAAGGCCTGGTTTAATAGTATCCTTGAGATATATAACCCCGAAAATCTCCTTGTCTACACACACTACCAGCGGTGTACCACCGGCTTTCCCTATCCTTGAAATTATTTCATCCAGGTCGTCAGGTATTTTACCATCTAAGTCTAATATAAATTTTATAATTGCATTGGAAGACCCTTTCCTTATCTGCGCTCCATTTGGTAAATTGATGCCACTCATCCTGCTCTGACTGGTAAATTCAATATATTCTGCAGTCTTATATACTTCAGCATTAACTGTAATACCAAGTTTAGCTGCCAATTCTATAACTGATTTACCCTCAGGCGTTTGATCTTTCAAAGAAGATATCACCGCAAATCTTGCTACATTCTCCAAACTATTATTTCCGACTTGTATGAATTCCGCTGCAAGCCTGTTTCCATAGGTTATTGTCCCCGTTTTATCTAGAATCATAGTGTCTACATCGCCACAAACTTCAACAGCCTTTCCTGACATTGCAATGACATTAAACCTCGTCACCCTGTCCATGCCTGCAATACCTATAGCCGATAGTAGTCCTCCTATGGTTGTTGGAATGAGGCACACAAGCAGTGCAACCAATGTTGAGACAGGTATCTGGACACCTGAATAATTTGCCATAGGGTACAGTGCAACAATAACTATAAGGAATATCATAGTAAGACTTACCAAAACCGTTGTAAGCGCTATTTCATTTGGGGTCTTCTGTCTTGAAGCACCTTCTACAAGACTTATCATCTTGTCAAGGAAGGATTCTCCTGGGGAAGCAGTAATCTTAACCTTCAGCCAGTCGCTTTTTACCTTTGTTCCACCTGTTACTGAAGTAAAATCTCCTCCTGATTCTTTAAGAACTGGAGCCGATTCTCCTGTAATGGCAGATTCATCTACAAACGCCATTCCCTCTATAACTTCTCCATCATTTGGAATTGTATCTCCTATTTCTACAAGAACAATATCGCCTTTCTTTATTTCACTGGCATTGACTATCTTTATATTTCCGTTTTTACCCAATAGTTTTGCCTGTGTATCCTTTTGTGTTTTCTTTAGGCTTTCAGCCTGAGCCTTCCCCCGCCCTTCGGCTATTGCCTCTGCAAAATTGGCAAACAGCACTGTAATAAGCAGGATTGCTGAAACAATTGCATTATAAGCTCTAATATTTTTTACCTGTTCTACAAATGAGTCAGGAAATATAGTCAAGAAGATAGTTATCAAAAAACCTATTTCAACTACAAACATTACAGGGTTTTTAACCATATATTTAGGATTCATCTTGATTAAAGAGTTCTTCACAGCATTTAATAATATATCTTTGTTTAACCAATTCTTTTTTTCATGTTTACTCATATTTATTCACCCCTTTAACGACCTAAGGTCAAGTACTCTGCTATTGGTCCAAGCGCAATGGCTGGGAAGAAGGTAAGTGCACCAACAATAATTACAACTGCCACTAAAATCACAGTAAATAGGCCATTGTCAGTTTTAAAGGTTCCCACACTCACTGGCACTTCACGTTTTGCTGCAAGGGAACCTGCAACTCCAAGCAGTGCAATAATAGATATATATCTGCCTATAAACATTACCAATCCTGTACTAACATTCCAGAAAAACGTATTGTCTGCAATTCCTTCAAATCCCGAACCATTGTTGGCCGCAGAGGATGTAAACTCATACAAAATCTGTGAAAGGCCATGGAAACCTGGATTTGTTATTGCAGCCAACCCTTGCGGTGTTAGTAGCGCAACAGCAGTTGAAACTAGTATAATAAAAGGATGTACAAGGATTGCAAGAGCAATAAGCTTTATCTCTTTACCCTCAATTTTCTTTCCTAAAAATTCAGGTGTCCTTCCCACCATTAGTCCACAAAGAAAAACAGCAAGTATCGCATACATCAGCATATTCATAAAGCCTACACCATTACCCCCAAACACAACATTGATCATCATATTCCATAAAGCACCAAGCCCTCCGAGCGGAGTGAGGGAATCATG
>DATCID010000129.1:0-13449 GCA_036507975.1 Ruminiclostridium sp. | reverse complement strand
GTTTGCTCAAGTTTCTTTAGTGGTTTTACCTTCTGTACTTTCTTAAGTTTATAGCCAAGTTTAGTTATTTTATTGTTTAGCGTTTGATTTGTAGGTAAGTCTGCATCTTCATAATTTTTTTGTTTAATTAATTGATTTCTAACCTCTTTAACAGTAATCCTTGTAAAGAGCCTTGTAGTCTTAAAGCTAGGATCTGTCTGGCTTTGCGAATCTACAATATCAGTTATATCCTCTAGCAAACCTAAAAGTTTTTCTTCAATATTTTTTCTGCCTCTAGCATTAAAGTTATCTACAATTGTAATCTCAGATTTTAATTCATATAAACCCTTTCTTACAGTATCGCGACTAACTTTAAAACCTTTAGCTACGACCGTTTGACCACCTTTACCAATCGCTTCTGAGATTTTTGCTAAAGCAATCCGTCTCTTTGAACCCTTAAGTTCATTTATGCTCTCTATAAAAATATTTTTGCATTTTCCCCAGAAATTAAGTATCATATATCTTGTATCCTTTTTTATGTTTTTTTGTTTTTGTAGTTATTAACTATTAAAACATAACTTAAAGGATACTTTTTTATTTTCAGTAAAATTGACTTATTATTTTTTTGTTAATACTTATGAATATGATGAATTTGAAGCTATAAATAATCTCAATATTAAGAGATTCAATTCTCCCGATTTAGATTGGCTTGAGTTTATAATGAAATGTAGAAGTAATATAAATTTTAAACACAAATATGATATTGTAATTGGTAATATTGCAGATGATAACGTTGGTGAAACAGTTTCATATGTAATGAGTGGAATAATGTGTAAAGAGGATGCAGTTGAACGACTGAAGTTTGAGAAAATAAATAATCAAATTTGTTTTAACATAGATAAATCATTAAAATATATTAAATTTGTTGAAAGTCAGATAGTTAAGTAGGAGGTGGACTTATGGGGCATTATTTAGTGAGAGCAACAATTTTACCTGAAATAGTGAAAAACATATCGGATCGTTATAATATAAATGAAAACGAAGCGCTTGGTTTATTTTATAAATCCAGGGTTGGAAATTGTTTTTCTGATGATGAAACAGGATTGTATGGGCAGTCTCCATTGTATATATTTTCAATGTTTGTAGATGAACAGGGCGATAAGCTATATTCATAGGTTTATCCGTATCACACCATGATTTTTCTCAGTTCCACTTAGTAATTGTCTAAAAAAAATACATATAAAAAACTTGAAAGCTACCTTTTAAATGAATATAATAAAGCTGATACTGGAATTATAAGAGAAATATTCAATAAAGGCAGTGTGGAAGAAGCAATTAAGAATGCAGATAGACTGTATCAACTTATAATTGATTCAAATATGAAAGTTCTATTTTTAGAGGAGGTTAGCAGAAATGAAAGTATTAGCTATTAACGGAAGTCCCCACAAAGATGGGTGCACATACACGGCAATAAGGCTTATGGCTGATGAATTAGAGAAACAGAATATTGAAGTGGAGATAGTTCATGTGGGAAATAAGCTTATAAGGGGCTGTACTGCTTGTAATGCTTGTAATAAAATGGCTGAGAAAAAATGCATTTTTGATGACGATATAGTAAATGAATGCGTAGAAAAATGCAAAGAAGTAGATGGAATTATAATAGGTTCTCCCGTTTATTATTCTGGTGTTGCAGGAACAATGAAATCGTTTTTGGACAGGTTTTTTTATTCGGGTGCGAATTTGCAATACAAAGTTGGCGCTGCTGTTGTTTCATTGAGGAGATCTGGTGGGGTAGATTCTTTTCATCAGTTAAATAACTATTTTAATCTGGCAAATGTGGTAATAACGCCATCACACTATTGGAACGTAATCCATGGTTCAAATGCTGGGGATGTTATGCAAGATGGGGAAGGCGTTCAAATAATGCAGAACCTTGGGAAGAATATGGCATGGTTATTAAAATCACTTGATAGCAGCAAGAACGAAATCTCATTACCACAGAAAGAAGAACGTGTTTGGACAAATTTCATTAGATAAATTAACCTTTAAGACATGTATATTGACAAGCAGTACAGACTTCATTTATTAAAAAGAAACTCTCTATTTTACATTTTAAGATTTTGATAAAAAATGTAATAATCAGTTTTCTTAAATCGCAACACGGTTAATGATAAGGAGGAAAAACATGAAACAGGGTATCTATTATGCTTATTGGGAGCAAGAATGGGAAGCTGACTATACATATTATATTGAGAAGGTTGCAAAACTAGGTTTTGATATATTGGAGATTGCAGCTTCACCTATATCCCATTACAGTGACAAGGAGATTAATGAACTGAAAGCTTGTGCAGGCGGCAACGGGATAACTCTTACGGTAGGTCATGGACCTAGTGCAGAACAAAATCTGTCTTCCGTTGATCCTAGCGTTCGCAGAAATGCGAAAGCATTTTTTACAGATTTGCTAAAACGTCTCTACAAGCTGGATGTCCACTTAATCGGTGGGGCCATATATTCTTATTGGCCGGTGGATTACACAAAGACAATTGACAAGAAAGGTGATTGGGAACGAAGTGTGGAAAGTGTTCGTGAAATTGCAAAAGTAGCTGAAGACTGTGGAGTAAATTATTGCCTTGAAGTGTTGAATAGATTTGAGAATTATTTACTTAACACAGCACAAGAGGGCGTAAAATTTGTTAAACAGGTTGGACATCCCAGCGTGAAAGTCATGCTAGATACTTTTCATATGAATATTGAAGAAGACAGCATTGGAGGAGCAATTAGAACAGCCGGAGCCTACTTGGGACATTTCCATACGGGTGAATGTAATCGTAAGGTTCCCGGCAAAGGTAGAGTGCCCTGGGGTGAAGTTGGTGAAGCGCTGAGGGACATAGGTTATAATGGCGGAGTTGTTATGGAGCCCTTTGTTAAGATGGGCGGAACTGTGGGATCAAATATTAAAGTATGGCGTGATATCAGCAACGGTGCAAATGAGGAAAAATTGGATAAGGATGCGCAAGATGCACTTAAATTTTCTAGATATATGTTGGAAAATCGTAACAAAATATAGCAAATCGTGACACTGTTAATTTCAATTATAAACCGAATGGGTCATAATTAAGAAGAAGTTAATTGGAACGTTTATTAATTATTAAAGATAATAAATATAGATAGGGAGGAAAGAGAATGGATATCATGGAAAAATTTAAACTTAACGGAAAGAAAGCATTTGTAACAGGGGGAGCAAGGGGAATAGGAAAATGTGCTGCTATTGCACTAGCGGAGGCCGGAGTTGATGTTGCAATAGTTGACTGGGATATCCAGGAGGCTGAAAAGACCGCAAAGGAACTTGAAGCATATGGAGGTAAGAGCATTGCAGTAAAGGCAGATGTTACAAACCCCGATGATGTAAATAAAATGATTGCTACTATATTAGAAGCTTTCGGTACAATTGACATTGCGTTTAACAATGCAGGTATATGCATTAATGAGAAAGCTGAAGATATGTCCTATGATTCCTGGAAAAAAGTAATTGACATAAATTTGACAGGAATTTTCCTTACATCACAAGCAGCTGGACGTGTAATGATTAAAAACGGAAAGGGAAGCATTATAAATACGGCATCAATGTCGGGGCACATTGTCAACTCGCCTCAGCCTCAATGTGCCTATAATGCATCAAAAGCTGGAGTAATAATGTTAACGAAGTCATTGGCTGTTGAGTGGGCACCGCACAATGTCAGAGTTAACTGCATAAGTCCAGGTTATATAGCCACTGAGATGACTTTATCGGCTAAACAGTGGATTCCTACTTGGCTTGAAGCATCACCTTTAAAACGTATGGGAAATCCTGAAGAACTACAGGGAGCTATTATTTACCTTGCGAGTGATGCATCTACCTTTACTACAGGTTCTGATATAGTCATTGACGGGGCATTTACTTGTACCTAATTTAGAAGGCACTTCAGCAAGTGGTTTGTTACATATCAAGCCCATCCACTAATTTTACTCACAAAAAAGTGCTTGTTATAAGTTGCAAGCACTTTTTTTAAATATTAAGTTCCATTCGGTTAAGTTTTCTTAATCTTCGCGACGTTACTAATTTCCTGCTCTGCGAGCACGAGATAAGTAACGCCAAGCTCGAAATAAGTGCGACTAAGTCCAGAAAAGTACATCTGAACTAAGTCTTCTTTATGAATTCTATTTTGCATTTTGGACAGCTAATACGTATTTTCCCTTTACCTTTAGGCACTCTCACAGGTTGCTTACAACTAGGGCAACTGTAGTATTTATGAGTTTTTGAGTCCTTTATTCGATATTGTTTCTTGTTAAACCAGGAAAATATAGGCGTCCAAATTTTTAGGAATTTATTGTTTTCTTCTCTGCGCCGCACTATGTTTTTTGATAAGATCCTAAATAAGAAAACTATAGATGGAACATATACTATAAAACCGAGAACAGTTGAGGGAAAGAAAAATAAAACTATTGAAAGCAGTAACGAAAGAAAAAGCAGTGCTATTGATAGTTGGTCAGGCCCATATCTTCCAGTCATAAACTTTTTTAACCAATCCATAATATTAACCTCCATGAGCCGCATAGCGACTGTAAATTCTGATTAGAAACCATTACATCTATTTTAGTTGTGTTAGCGATAATATGCAATATATTAATTTATTGCCGTAAGTAGGAAGCTTGAATGTAGCTACAAAATGTGTTAAAATAATATCAATATCTCTGAGTTTGAAGTCAATTGGCTGAGGACAAAGGAATTTTTTTATTAATCGTTCTGAAATGCATGAGGGTTAGTCCCAAATGGTAAGACGGTGCTATAAGCTTGAATTTACGCTAACCCTATGCCGTTTTTTGTGCATGGGGTTTATTTGTTTTATTGGGAGGAGAAAACTGAGATGGAAACACGAATTGCTTTGATTGGAATCATTGTTGATGATATATCTTCTACAGAACGGCTAAATAGTATTCTACATGAATTTGGTCAGTACATAGTGGGCAGAATGGGAATCCCTTACCGAGAAAAGGGGGTCTGTATTATTAGTGTTGTTATAGATGCGCCAAACGATATAATCAGCTCACTTTCCGGGAAGTTGGGGATGCTGCCGGGAGTAAATATCAAGACTGTGTACTCGAAGTCATAGAAAAGAAATGATAATGGGAGTAATCACATGCTATGTAAAAACTATCGGTCAAATATGGAGGTCGGGAAATTATGTACAATAGTAAATCAAAAATTGCAACTGAGTTTATTAATGATGAAGAAATATTAAGCACACTTGAATATGCAAGACAAAACAAAGAAAATAGGGTCTTGATTGAAGAAATTTTAGAAAAAGCAAGGGGTTACAAGGGCTTAAACTACAAAGAGGCGGCTGTCCTTTTGGAATGTGAGCTAGACGATATAAAAGACAAGATGTTTTCGTTGGCAGAACATATTAAAAAGAGATTTTACGGAAATAGAATAGTAATGTTCGCACCACTATACCTCTCAAATTACTGCGTAAATGAATGTCGCTATTGTCCGTATCATGGCTCAAATAAGCATATTACACGAAAGCAGCTATCTCAAGAGGATATAGTCAAGGAGGTAATTGCTTTGCAGGATATGGGGCATAAGCGATTGGCACTAGAAACAGGTGAGGATCCCGAAAATTGCCCAATCGAATATGTGCTGGAGAGCATTAAAACAATTTATAGTGTAAAGCACAAGAATGGTGCTATTCGTCGTGTAAATGTCAATATTGCCGCGACAACTGTTGAGAATTATGGAAAACTCAAGGATGCTGGCATTGGAACTTATATTTTATTTCAAGAAACCTACCACAAGCCAACGTATGAATATCTGCATCCAAAGGGACCAAAACACAATTATGCATATCACACAGAAGCAATGGATAGAGCTATGGAGGGTGGCATAAACGACGTAGGCGTAGGAGTTTTATTTGGACTAAATCTCTATAAATATGATTTTGTTGGTCTACTTATGCATGCACAGCATCTAGAAGATGCTATGGGTTGTGGGCCACATACCATCAGTGTTCCACGTATGCGTCCAGCTGATGAGGTGGATTTAAATGACTTTTCAAATGCAGTTCCAGATGAGGTATTCAAGAAGATTGTGGCTATCCTGCGTATTGCAGTACCTTACACTGGAATTATCATGTCCACAAGAGAATCAGAAAAAACAAGAACAGAATGCTTGAAACTTGGTTTGTCACAGGTGAGTGGTGGTTCCTGCACAAGTGTTGGGGGCTATGTTGAAAAGGAAAAAGAGAATACTGCACAGTTTGAGGTTAATGACACGAGAACAGTGGATGAGATCGTGAATTGGCTTCTATCACTTGGATATATTCCGAGTTTTTGTACAGCCTGCTATCGCGAAGGCAGAACGGGCGATAGGTTTATGAAGCTTGTAAAGAGTGGAGCAATTGCAAATGTATGTCATCCAAATGCACTTATGACGCTAAAGGAATACCTTGAAGATTATGCTTCAGAGGATACAAGGAAAAAGGGAGAACAAATGATTGCAAATGAGGTTGAATTGCTAGGCAATCCGGATATTAAGAGGGTAGTAATAGAGCATTTGAGCGAGTTACATGAAGGTAAGCGAGACTTCAGATTTTAGTACAAACGTTTTAATGAGATGAGAAATGTTTCAATAATAAATCAAAGCAACTTGAGGAGGATAAAATGAGCCTAACCAACACACCAAGTGCAAATAGGTTGCACATAGCCTTGTTTGGCAGACGAAATACTGGGAAATCTTCATTAATAAATGCAATTACCGGACAGGACATAGCATTAGTATCTGAAATTGCAGGTACTACAACAGACCCAGTGTACAAAGCAATGGAGCTGCACCCAATCGGACCAGTTATGTTTATTGATACTGCGGGCTTTGATGATGTAGGAATGCTTGGAGAATTGCGTATTGAGAAAACGCGAAAAGCAATAGACAAAACGGATGTAGCAATTGTTTTTTTCTGTGGAACTGAGCTCTCATATGAGAAGGAATGGACGGATGAATTAAAAAAGCATAATATCCCAATCATACCGGTAATAAATAAAGCTGATATTATAGAAAATGCGGCTGAAATCGCGCAAGCAGTGGAGGATATACTAGGTCTTTCTCCAATTACCATCAGTGCATTAGAAAACACTGGACTAGATAGGGTCAAGGAGGAGTTAGTCAGAGTAATACCGGATGATTTTGAAGTCAAGAGCATCACTTCACATCTAGTGAAGGAAGGAGACCTTGTGCTGCTAGTAATGCCGCAGGACATTCAAGCACCAAAGGGCAGACTGATATTGCCTCAGGTTCAGATAATCCGTGACTTATTAGACAACAAATGTATGGTAATGAGTATAACTACAGACAAACTAGATGAAGCCCTGCAGACACTATCCACGCCTCCAAAGCTGATAATTACCGATTCACAGGTATTTGGTAAAGTATATGAAAAGAAACCGAAAGAGAGTTTATTAACATCATTTTCTGTACTATTTGCTCAGTACAAAGGTGACATTTCTGCGTATGTAGAGGGTGCAAACGCAATTGACTATCTAACAGCGAATTCTTCTGTATTAATTGCAGAGGCTTGTACTCATGCACCCTTAAGCGAGGACATAGGCAGAATACAGCTTCCTAGAATGCTTAGAAAAAGAGTGGGAGAGGGACTTACAATTGATATTGTTAGTGGGGCAGATTTTCCTAAGGATTTGTCAAAATATTCACTGATTATTCAATGTGGTTGCTGCATGTTTAACAGAAAGTATGTTTTGACACGTATAGCTGCTGCGCAGGCTCAGAACGTCAATATATGTAACTATGGCATAGCAATCGCCAAGATGACAGGTATTTTAGATAAAATAGCACTATAGAAGTCAGGACATTTATTTTTCACCTCAACAATATGAAAGGATAATTCTTAAAGGTAAAAATTGACAAATAAATAAATTATTTTAGCATTTCACATTAAAATTTTACAAAAATATTGCATAATTAACTGAATATGATAATATAAATATTAGATAATTTTACTTGCTAAAAACACAATTTTTTACATAATATATTATTTTTTTGTTGAATTATCAAATTGTAATAAGGGAGTTGTTACGCTTGGGATTTGGACAGGACATAGGTATTGATCTAGGTACGGCTACAGTACTTGTCTATATTAAAGGAAAGGGCATTGTTTTAAGAGAGCCCTCAGTTGTTGCAATAGATAAGAATACAAATAAATTGTTGGCAGTAGGTGAAGAGGCAAGAAGAATGCTTGGAAGAACACCTGGAAATATCGTTGCCATAAGACCTCTTAGAGAGGGTGTAATATCCGATTATGATATTACAGAGCGAATGCTTAAATATTTTATAAACAAGGTAACAGGTAACAGAAAGTTTTTCAAACCAAGGATAATGGTATGTGTCCCTAGCGGTGTTACAGAGGTAGAAAAAAGAGCAGTATTAGATGCTTCGATGCAGGCAGGTGCGAGAAAGACATATTTGATAGAAGAGCCTATAGCTGCTGCAATAGGCGCAGGAATTGACATAGCAAAGGCATGCGGAAGCATGGTTGTAGATATTGGTGGAGGAACTACTGATATAGCTGTAATTTCATTGGGCGGTACAGTAGTAAGTACATCAATTAAGGTTGCAGGGGATAAATTTGATGAGGCAATTGTAAGATATATGCGTAAAAAGCATAATATTATGATTGGTGAAAGAACGGCAGAAGAATTAAAAATTAATGTAGGTACAGTATTTCCTAGAGTTCAAGAGGTTTCTATGGATATCAGAGGAAGGAACTTGATTTCTGGATTGCCTAAAACTATCACGGTTTCATCTTCGGAGATGATGGAAGCATTAGAAGAACCGATTTCAAGTATTGTAGAAGCAGTACATTCCGTTTTGGAACGTACACCTCCAGAGTTAGCTTCGGATATTAGCGATAGAGGTATTGTAATGACAGGTGGAGGAAGCTTAATTTATGGACTTGACAAACTTCTTCAAGAAAAGACGGGTATAAATGTTATTATTGCAGATGACGCTATATCATGTGTTGCACTAGGAACGGGTAAAGCCTTAGACAATATTGGAATCATGGAAGAAATAGCCGTTTCTGAAAGCAGAGGGAATTATAGAGGGAATTATAGAAGATAATTGATTTAATGAGGGATTCTTTTATTAATCAGCCTCTTTTTATCAGATGTCTAGTGCCACTAATATTTCCGTTTCAATAAGCGTAGATAGACTTCGGATAAAGAGTTCTAGGATCCAGAGGGAACAAAAATTTCCGCTGAATCAAAGAACTCTGTTCTTATTTTGTCCTTAAGTAAATATGAAAAAATACCGATAAAATAGTATTGAATTTCGCGAGGAGATTACTCATGATTAGAGGGCTATATACTTCCGCTTGGAGTATGCTTGCAAACAGTAAAAAGCTTGATGTAATAACAAACAATATGGCAAATGCTAATACTACAGCATTCAAAAAAGACGCTGTTGTTTTTGAGAGCTTTCCTGCTCAATTAGCAAAGAGAATTAATGATACTAGAAGCCCATCAAATCCTTCAGCAAATATCGGAACCATGCAGCTTAGCAGCGATGTTGGAGAATTGTTTACATATTATACGCAAGGACAGTTAAGCCAGACTGATAGCATGCTTGATTTTGCTATTAGTGACGACAATACAGGAGAAGCAGCAAGTCCTGCATTTTTCACAATAGGTGTAATGGATGCCAAAGATAATTCCTTAAAAGAGTTTTACACCAAGGATGGAGCATTTGTTTTAAATTCAAATAATCAATTAGTAACTAAAGATGGAAATGCTGTAATGGGTCAGAACGGTCCGATAACACTTGCAGCTGGCATATTTTCAATTAATGATAATGGTACTATTACCCAGAATGGCGTAATAGTTGACAAGCTTAGTATTGCGCAATTTTCTGATGCAACGCAGTTAAGAAAGTATGGAGACGGCCTTATTCAAAATAGTGGCAGTGAGGTTGTCGATTTCAAAGGTATTGTTTCACAAGGATATACAGAACAGTCAAATGTAGATGTTGTGAGTGAAATGGTTGATATGATTACTGTAATGAGAGCTTATGAAGCTAACCAAAAGGTACTTCAGGCACAGGATGAAACCTTACAAAAAGCTGTGAATGAGGTTGGATCAGTAAGATAGATTGAGATGTAGCGATGGATATTTCAACACTTATAAAAAAGAGAATATAGAGTCGCTTGGCAGAGGATAATATATTGAATTGATGTTATTTTAGGAGGTTAAAACTATGATGAGAGCATTATGGACAGCGGGCTCAGGAATGAAGGCTCAGCAGTTTAATGTAGATGTTATTTCAAATAATTTAGCAAACGTAAATACTACAGGGTACAAAAAGGAAAGAGCTGAGTTTAAAGACCTTTTGTATGAGACAATGGGAAGAGCATATGTACTTGATAAAGGTGGGAAGCCTGTAAACCTTCAGGTTGGACATGGAACAGCAGTTAGTGCTACAGTGCGGAATTTTGATGCAGGAAACATGGATAAGACAGATTCTACTCTGGATTTTGCTATAGAAGGAGAAGGTTTCTTCACAGTACTAGGTCCTCAAGGCGATGTTCAATATACTAAAGATGGATCCTTCAAGCTAAGTGTTACAGAGGATGGGCTTAGAAAATTGACTACATCAGACGGATATAGTGTATTAGACGATGCTGGACAAGAGATAGTATTTGATTCTGATGTGGATGTTTCAAAATTTGTAGTAACTACACAAGGACAGGCGAGCTATATAAATAAAGAGGGCACAACCGTTGATATTGGTCAAACAATAGGTATGGTTAATTTCCCTAATAAATATGCACTGGAAGCTGTAGGACGAAACTTGTTTTCAAAAAATTCTGCCACAGGTGAGCCAATACAGTCTAACGAGGATACAGCTGGTAAAAGCCTAATGAATCAAGGATTTTTAGAGTCCTCAAATGTGCAAGTGGTTGATGAAATGGTTAAGCTTATAATTGCTCAAAGGGCATATGAGATTAATTCAAAGGCAATTCAAACATCCGAAGATATGCTTCAGATAGCAAACAATTTGAGAAGATAGAATAGGTGAATGAAAAATGGAAGTAGGAAGTGTTAATTCAAAAAATGCTCTTGATAGTGTCCAAAATACTCGTGCTAAGTCTAATGATGACGACTTCGAAAAAAGGCTTAGGGCAGCTGCCGAAAAAGGTGACGATGCCGAGCTAAAACAGGTTTGCAAAGAGTTCGAAGGCATATTTGTAAATATGCTATACAAACAAATGAGGGCGACAGTACCAAAGTCAGATTATCTGCAAAGTGATTCAGCTACAGAGATATACAATTCTATGCTTGATGACAAGCTCAGTGAGGCAGCATCACAAAAAGGAATTGGGCTAGGTGACATGATGTATAAGCAAATGTCAAAGCAGTACCTCAAGCAGGAGGATTCCACCAAAACTTCCGGAGGAGTAATTGATGAAAAAAAATAATCAGAAATTGGTTATAATTATTGGTATGTTGATTATTTTGTCCTCCATTATATTTTATGTTGGGCAATTTTTGTTTTCAGTAAAAAGAACACCTGACCAGTCCAATCTAAACTCAACTGTAATTCCAAATAGCGAAATTGACTCGAAACAACCTTTCCCGGTGGAGTACAAGCAAGTTTCTGCAAAAATTAATGGTCATAAGCAGGAAATATTTACACTTGAATTTGATCCTCTAGATAAACGAATTGAATTCAAACCTGTACTTTCCTATGATAATGTATTTGGCTTTGAGAAGATGACGGACATCTGTAAAAGAACAGGCGCATATGCAGTTATTAACGGTGGTTTTTTCTATGAATATGGAGACCCGGTGGGGATGGTGACTATTGACGGTAATGTTTTTATGGCATCAACAGGCTATGATCCTGTGCTTATAATTGATAAAAAAGGAGCCAACTTCAAAAAAGTTATTTCACAATTATCTTTTTTTATTAATAGTGGAAAAACTACTATTAATAAATTAAATCGTATTGGCCAGGATGGAAATATTGTGCTATATACAAGTGACTACGGTTCAACAAATAGAGCGAAAATAAAAAATACATCCGTTAGAGTGGAAAATAGTATTGTAACCTATATTACTAGAGATACAATGGAAGTACCTCTAAAAAAAGACAGCTACTTAATAAGCTTTTTTGGTGAGGAATCATTGCTCCCAAATAAACTAGGAATAAAAGAGGGAGATAAAATAAATATTGAAATAAAGCCTCAATTTGATGGGAAATATCAGGCTTATGAATGTGGCAGTTTATTGGTAAAGGATGGAATATCAGTGGTGCCAGATAAGGACAGATGGGTTGGTTCTCTGAAAAACCGTGATCCGCGGACGGCTATTGGAATAAAAGAAGATGGAAGGGTCGTTCTTATTGTTGTGGATGGTAGACAACCAGACTACAGTAGTGGATTTACAGGAGACGAGCTTGCTAACTATTTAATACAAATGGGTGTAAAGGACGCTGCTATGCTCGATGGAGGTGCAACATCACAAATGCTTGTAGACGGCAGCTTAAAAAACAAACCATCCTATAGAGGGATAGAGAGACCTGTTGCAGGTGCATTCATAGTTAAAGTGAATTAGTTATAGTTTAATAAATAAAAGAGGATTTTCGATAGGTTTGGTCGAACATATAACCTAGTCATATTATTATGTAATATATATAATAATAAAATAAAATTAACCCTAACGTGACAAATGGAGATTAAATGCTTACAAATAAAGAGATAAGAGAAATTATACCACATAGGTACCCGTTCTTACTGGTTGACAAAATAACTGAACTAGAACCTGGGAAAAGAGCGGTTGGAATTAAAAATGTATCAGCAAATGAGCCGTTTTTCCAAGGCCATTTTCCAGAATACCCTATAATGCCTGGCGTGCTTATTGTTGAAGCATTGGCTCAAACAGCTGGAATAGCTGTTGCAGTTTTGGAAGAGAATAAGGGGAAGCTAGGTGTATTTGCAGGTATAGAGTGCATGAAGTTTAAGAGTCGGGTATTACCGGGAGATGTACTGCTACTTGAGGCTGATATATTGTTTTCAAAACTTGGATTGATTAAAGCAAAGGTTAAGGCTACTGTTGATGGTAAAGTTGCGGCAGAAGGCGAAATTAAATTCGTAATGATAAAGGCAGAGAAATAGTGGATTTATATAACCAAATGAATAGTGAAAAGTGAATAGTGAATAGTTAAGGAAAGTAGGCTTCGCCTACTGAATCTATAAATGCAAGTGAAAAGTGAAAAGTGAAAAGTGAAAAGTGGAGCGCCAAGAAAGCGCCTAAGATATAGCAGGTGGAAATCCTGTGCGGAAAGGGTGAGCCGCCCACCGCTATCCATTCCTTGGAACCGAAAGGGTGACCTTAGGTTTAAGCGTAGGACGGAGAGCTGGTAGG
>DATCID010000128.1:0-2997 GCA_036507975.1 Ruminiclostridium sp. | reverse complement strand
TTCTTTAAAGGAAAGACTTTTATCTAAATATCCATGTTTGTTTTCCATATTCATCCTCCATTAAAAAGTTATTTTCAGTACAGTTTTGTAAGGAGGTGATTTTTTTGTCCTCCACAAGCCCTAGTCTACCACAATTTCCCTTGGAATTATACTCCCATGCTCATATCCGTTAACACTAGTCATGTGCTTCAAAACTATGCCAAAGAGAATATCAACGATCTAGATGGAGTTAAAATCTTTGCACTTAATATCTACATCACCAAAGTCTCCAGCTGTACCAATAAACTGCACCTTGCCTGCAGATAAGGTGCCATCTTGTGTTATAATATTAGCATCACAATAAATTCTGGAGGTTTTAATGGATTGGGTTAAGGACAAAATAATTCTACCTAAGGAATTCCCATTTCGAATTTTCACCGCCTGTGGCAGTACCGACTTGCTACCTATTCTTCATCGTCATGACTGCCTTGAACTAAATTTCGTAAAGTCTGGAAGCGGTATTAATATCATCGGGGATACAAGTTATATAATACAAAAAGGTGAATTCTATATTATAAATAGTTATGAAAATCATTATGCTACTTCCGATGGTTCTCTGGATTTACTGGTCATGATATTTGATCCATTATTTATTTGGCTGAACAACACCTTTGATTATGGATATCTTAAACCTTTTTTTGAGCGCAAACTCTATTTTCATAATCGTTTAGATGCAAATACTATGCTCTGCAAAGATATTGGAGATATTATGCTTGAAATTGAAAGAGAATATTTGAATAATGATCCTGGATATGAGTTGATAATTAAGGCGCTCACGTTGAAAATTCTTGCTCTGTTGTATAGACACTTAAAGCTGGAGAACCAGTTAAATGATTCTGCATTTGAAAAGCATAAGACTTACGAGAGAATTAAAGATGCAGTATTATATATAGAAAACAACTTTCTACAAGAAATAAAACTCCAGGAACTTGCTAAAATAGCATATATGACCCCTACTTATTTCTCTTCTTACTTTAAAAAGGTAATGCAGTTCAGCCTTACGCAATATGTAACCTATTTGAGAATGAATTACTCTGCACGCCTTTTAAAGGAAACGACAAAAAATATTTGTGAAATTTATGCTGAAAGTGGCTTCAGTAGTCTTTCCCATTTTAACAGAATATTTAAGAATTTGACTAATCTTACCCCAACTCAGTATAGAAATAATTATATAAATCAAAAAAACTAAATAAATGATAAATATATCGTAAAAAATGAATAGCTTTACTTTACACAACCCTCTACAATTGTATTATTAAGTACTAGTGTTTATAGGGGGTATTATTTATGGATTATAAAAATGATTGGATAAAAACAAGAGAGAGATTTTCGGCTTTTTGGAATAATGAAATAATTGATAGATGCTGCGTTTCAGTCACATCTCCTAAAAATGGATCTAATTTTATTTATGAAGCTCTACCTAAAAAAGCAGAGGATAAGTTAAAATACTGGACTGACGGAGAATGGATTCTAAAAAGAAATCGCGCTTATTTCGAGAATACATGCTTTTATGGTGACGCTTTCCCACAAGTATTCTTAGGCTTTGGTACAGCAGGAACTGCAGGATTTTTTAAAAATATCCGGTACCAATTCGAAGATACCGTATGGTTCTTCCCATTTATCAAAGACTATAAAACCGACCCACTTGAATTTGATTCAAACAGTTTTCTGTACCGTAAAACTATTGACATAGCCCAATATCTTGTTAATGAAAGTAAAGGCAGCTTTTTTGTTTCAATGCCGGATCTCAGTGGTAATCTTGACTCACTGGCACATATGCGTGGAAGTAGCAATATCCTTATTGATATGATAACCGATGAGGAACCTGTAGTGGGAGCTCTCCAAAAAATCCAAGATGTACGTATAAAAACAAGCAATGAAATTTTTAAGATTGTTACCGCCAATAATGATGGTGGAAGTTGTATCGGTTGGTTAAATACTTGGGGTGAAGGAAAACATGATCAAATGCAATGCGACCTTTCCGTTATGATATCTCCGCAAATGTATGAAGAGTTTGCCATACCAGAAATTAAAGCGCAGTCAAATTGGCTGGATCATCCTCTTTACCATTTCGATGGAATTGAGCAAATACGTCATTTGGACATGCTTCTATCAATAAAAGAGCTTGAGGCAATTCAGTGGACCTGCGTTGAAGGCCAGCCCTCACCGCTGGAATTCATTCCTGTTCTACAAAAGATTCAACAAGCTGGGAAAAAAATTGTGATGGCGATAAAGCCTGAAGAATTGGAGCCTCTTATGCAGCAATTGTCCTCGAAGGGATTATTGTTACTGCTAAGCGCTTCTTCAGAAGATGAGGCAAAAGCTTTAGTTCATAAAGCAGAAAAACTCACACATGAATAAACTTACATTTTTATATTGGCTTTGACGGATCTTGCGAATTATCAAGCCATTTACACAATATTTTTTCGTGGCCTAATTTAGCAAAAAAATAAACAGCCAATGAAAAATCGAAATGATATTCGAAGTTTCATTGACTGTTTATACTAAAAAATCCCTAATTCAAACTAATTACTATCGCCTGTACTTTTCCGCCATTGTTTAATGGTCTGCTGCAATACAGCTTTATACTTCCGTAATTAGCACTTGACCCGATGGTAACATCTGCTATTTTCTTAGCAGTTAAATTACCAGAGTAATCCTTGATATAAACCGTCATGTCTGGACTATACATATATACCCAATCATTCATTTTAACGCGCTTGCTATCAATCGCTTGAACAAACCATCCCAGACCATCTGGATTTTTAATTTGATTGAATGTACTTATAGTATTATTATACATTTTCATACTGAATACTGAGCCCACAACAGCCCCTGGAATTTCGGTCTTTGATGTATATGTATACTGATTGCTGCCAGATATCAAGCTGTATGCGTATTCTGTGACCCTCTTCCCATCTGGAATCACAATCTTTTGCACTACACAGTTTTTATTCT
>DATCID010000127.1:0-2297 GCA_036507975.1 Ruminiclostridium sp. | reverse complement strand
AGGATTTCCAAAGAAATTAGGGAAAGTTAATGATATATCCATAACAGATAAGTCGCAATGATAAAATATGTAGTTGCAACTAATAGAAATATAACCGCTAAAGACATTCGAGAAATCGGGTGTCTTTAAAAAAAACCCAGCCAAGGCCTCGCAACGATCCCCGGGGTACGCCACGAAGTGCGTACATGTAGTGCAGGTGGGAATCCTGTATGGTAATGTTTAGCAAACAGCCATAAAGTTAGCCTTGGGCTATTTAGGTGACGAAGATAGTTAAGTGTAGGCAAACCAGATATTAGGCCGTAAGCCATAAGGCTTTCGTTATTGAGCTCCGAAATAGTAGTTGGAAACGACGATGCTTTCCCGGGCGTAGAAGTCAATATTTTATTATTCGCTAAGCTAGAATAATAAAAGGTTCCCGGAGTCCTAAGAGCACGGCATGATATACAATAATACAGTACGTAAACGTGGGAGAACTCAATTGCTCTGCTGCGGCAGTAGGAGGTAACAAGTCTTAACAAACAAGGAACTCCGAAGGCATTGAGTAGTCGGATTACATCATAGTACCAATGAAACAGAGCAATGTCTGTGGAAGGAAGGGTGTAACATATTATAAACCTTGAAGAGGGAAACATTTATCTCACACGGAGGAGGACAAATAAATGTCAACAAAACTAGATAGGATAGCAGAAATAGCTAAGGAAAAGCCAAAAGGACAGTTTACATCTTTGATTCATCTTATAAATAAGGAAATGCTAAAGCAATGTCATAAAGAACTTGATGGAAATAAAGCAACAGGAACAGATAGCGTTACAAAGCAAGAATATGAGGTGGATTTGGAAGAAAATATAGATAACTTAATTATAAGTATGAAAAATCATACATATAGGCCTCAGCCAGTTAAGCGAGTTTATATTCCTAAAGCAAATTCAGAGAAGAAAAGACCATTGGGAATCCCAGCCCATGAAGATAAAATAGTGCAATTAGCGATAAATAAGATATTAAAAGCGATATATGAGCAAGATTTCTTAGATTGCTCCTTTGGCTTTAGGTCAAACAGAAGTTGTCATGATGCCATTAAAATATTAGATGTATACCTTACTAAGAAAAACACAAATTACGTTGTTGATGCAGACATAAAAGGTTTCTTTGAGCATGTTAACCATGAATGGATGATGAAATTTCTCGAAGTAAGAATAAAAGACCCTAACCTGTTAAGGTTAATAGGGAGGTTTCTGAAATCAGGGATAATGGAACAAGGTAAATTCTATAAAGTATATGAAGGAACCCCGCAGGGGGGGTTGATTAGTCCAACTCTTGCGAACGTATATTTGCATTATGCACTTGATTTGTGGTTTGAAAAGGTGGTAAAGAAATATTGTGCGGGCAAAGCGTATCTGGTAAGATACGCTGATGACTTTATAGCATGTTTTGAAACAGAAAAAGATGCTGAAGCTTATTATTCAGCATTAATTAAGAGACTAAATAAATTCAATCTTGAAATTGCTGAAGATAAAACGAAGATAATGAGTTATGGAGCAAAAGTGTACTACGAATATAAGGATAAAGGTGGACCAAAGCCACCAACTTTTGATTTCTTAGGATTTACGCATTATTGTGATTGTAATAAATATGGGAGATATAGAACTAAAAGAAGAACTAGTAGTAAAAAGTTTAGAGCAAGCCTTATGAGATGTAAACAATGGATAGTAAAAAGTAGAACGTTACCTCTTTTTGAAATTATTAAAAAGTTAAAACAAAAATTAACAGGTTATTACAGGTATTATGGTATAACTGATAATTGGCAAAATATATATAATTATGAAAAGAGAGTATTGTTACTGGTATATAAATGGCTAAATAGGAGAAGTCAAAGAAAGAGCTACAGATGGGCAGGATTTAGGAAGATGTTGAGTTATTTTAAACTTCCTAAGCCCAAAGTGTACGTAAGTATCTTTGAGCTTAAACCAACAATAAGCTATATTCTGTGAATGATAATGTGAGGAGCCGGATGCCTTAGTTGGGCACGTCCGGTTCTGAGAGGGGCTTGGTGAAGTAATTCACTTAGTCTACTTGACGTTGTGAACTTTAAGTGAAGTGCTAGCTGCGAAGTAGCACGCAAATGCGTGGTGCTTATTAGCAAATCATTGTTCGCGCTGTCATATTTTTTTATTTTCTGCATTAGAAAATATGTTGATTTTCAATGATCCAAGTACTGTAATCATTAAAACTAAGGCTACGAAACCGCAACCGAAAAATCCAAAGTTAGGTCCAAGCTTTTCTGTAATGGCACCTGCAAA
>DATCID010000126.1:0-33642 GCA_036507975.1 Ruminiclostridium sp. | reverse complement strand
CTTTATTAATCAAATGCACAAGAGTTTGTAACTTATCGTCTGGATGTCTTGCTATGATTTCTGCTATCCTTTTCAGTTCCGTTTCCACTAATTCTTCTACCTCCATGTGTAGTTATTGTTTCTCTGTTAAGGTCGACGTCGCGCTGCCGCCTTTCCTCCTGGGTCATTACCCCATTCATCAGTACTATGCAGCAGTCCGACTCCTTGCAATCTTACGGTTACCTTATTCTCATCAAACTTGTTCCCGCTCTCATTTATGAGGACTGCAAGGTCTCCCAAGTTCACTTACAATATCAATGTCTGACATGCCCCGCTCTCAGACCCCGGGGAGTAATGGATGTTCTAGCCTTAACGTACATCCGTTTATTGCTTTCGACCAAAGTGACAGCCTCAGCACTCCCACTAAATAACATTTCGAGGCTCAATAACACGGCCTACCAGCTGTCCGTCCTACGCTTAAACCGAAGGTCGCCCTTTTGGCTCCAAGGAATGGATAGCGGCGGGCGGCTCACCCTTTCCGCGCAGGATTCCCACCTGCTATATCATAAGCACTTTCTTGGCGCACCACCATTCACTATTCACTTTTCACTATCTTTTGACCTTCACTCTTAACCATTCACTATCTTTTGACCTACCCTTTTATCCTCTTGTCTATTTCAGTTGTCCTCTTGAGTCATTTCCACCTATGCCGCTATCCCCTGTTATGGTCAGTGCAATGACAGCCTTTGATTGCAGAATAGTAGCACTATCTGTTACAGATATTTTCTGTGCCACGATTGCAGGATCCAGTGCATTTATCAACACTCTTTTTGGTGAGCTTGCAAAGTTTGCGCCTGCTTTCATAATAGCTTCATAGTATGACTGACAGGCTCCTGCAAATATGCATAGCTTATCTGGATCAGGCTGAAAGCTTCTAGCTATCTTAACAGCTTCAATATAATATGCCGAATTAGCATAGCTCTCCAAGGAATGTAAATTTTTAGCATCTTTTTTTAATCCATCGTGTCCTGTAAGCACTAATATATCAGGCTTATAGGTATTCAAGTACTGTTTTACCACTGAAGGCTGATTACTCTCACTTGCCAATTTTCCATAGCAATTAATCCCAGCTTGATTGTAGAAGTCTATACATTTATCCATAAAATCCTGTGCAGAATCTATGTGCAGAATTTTTCCAGGTCTTTTTCTCAGCCTACTTAAAATAGTTTCAAATACCGGCCTGGCACCTTCTATCCTAATTTTAGTTTGATTTAGTTCTTTATACGCTCTTGAATAAGCGACCCTAGCGTCCTGCTTTACTAGGTCATCTGCATTGGAATCCGCCTCTATTCGGGAAGATAATCCCCTCAGAACATAACATTCAGAACCGTCACAGTTAAATTTTATGTTTACTACCCTAAAAAGGATGTCTCCGTCGTAAGACCTTCTAGTTACAATATCTCCGACATTAAGTTTAGTCAAAAAAATCACTCCAAAATCATTTTTTATTGCATAATATGCAACCACAAGTGATTTGGGGCTTGTCTCCTTTGACTTATAACTAATTTATTAGTAAATTAGTTATTCTTTACTCAATCGTGCTATAATTTATTTGATGTTTACCAATAACTATTTCATATTAAATTAATAACAGGAGATTATGGAATATGAATAAAAAAATAATAAATTATTTGAAAACTATTGATGATGTTATTGCAGATGGAACTTACAAGGATACTTGGGAATCTCTTAGTTACTATCCTACAGCAGTATGGTATCAAAATGCTAAGTTTGGTATTTTCATACATTGGGGTGTCTATAGTGTACCTGCGTTCGGTAACGAATGGTATGCACGACATATGTATATAGAAGGTACAAAAGAATTTGAACATCATTTACAGACTTATGGAGCGCAAAAGGATTTTGGTTATGCTGATTTTATCCCTTTGTTCAAGGCGGAAAATTTTGATGCTAATGAATGGATTGAACTGATTAAATCCTCTGGAGCTAAATACTTTATGCCAGTTGCAGAGCATCATGATGGGTTTCAAATGTACGATAGTGAATTATCTGATTGGAATGCTGCCAAAATGGGTCCCCATAGAGATATTTTGCGTGAGCTTAAATCTGCTTCTGTCGGTCAAGACTTAACTTTTTGCGTTTCTAGCCACAGGGCAGAGAATTATTGGTTTTATGCTGGAGGACGTAATTTTGATTCAGGCATCCAGAATATCACATATCAAGAGCCTTACGGTTATGCTCATAAAGATTATTCAAAAGAGGACATTGGCCCTTCACATAATATTTATTCAACACCTGCTTCCATTGAGCACCTAGATGAGTGGTTAGTAAGAACCTGTGAACTGGTTGATAAATATCAGCCCCAAATTGTTTGGTTTGACTGGTGGATTCAAAACATATCCTTTAAACCGTATTTGAAAAAATTCGCCGCTTACTACTACAACAGAGCCCTTGAATGGGGTAAGGAAGTAGCTATCAATTACAAATACGATGCCTATGCTTATTCTACTGCTATTTTTGATGTTGAAAGAGGACAGCTAGGGGATATCCGTCCAAGACTATGGCAAACAGATACCGCGATAGCAAAAAATTCATGGGGCTATACTGAGAACAATGACTTCAAGAATCCGGTTGATATTGTATGCGACTTGATTGACATCGTCAGTAAAAATGGTTGTATGCTACTTAATATCGGGCCAAAATCAGATGGTACTATTACTCAGGAAGAAAAAGATGTTCTTTTAAGTATTGGAAACTGGTTGAAAGTTAATGGTGAATCAATATATGATACAACATATTGGAATACTTTTGGAGAAGGTCCTACAGAAATAGCTCAGGGTTCATTTACAGATATTGATAGAGCCGCTTTCACCAGTGAGGATATTCGCTTCACTTACAAAGCACCCTACCTGTATGCCAATATGCTAAGCTGGCCAGAAAACAATACCCTAATGATTAAAGTTCTTAAAAACAGAAGTAAATATTTTCTTGGGCACATAGAAAATATATCGATATTGGGCTTTGATAATAATCTAGAATTTCATCGCAGTGACGAGGGATTAACGGTAAGAGTTGACGGCAACATTGATACACCTTATCCTGTATGTTTGAAAATAACAATAAATTAGTTACAAAAAGGGCAAAGGGACTGCAACAGAATGAAAATTCTGTTGCAGTCCCTTTTATATTTAAATATATGCCTAATATATCTCTTCAATATTATAAGTCTGTGTTCCCAAATTTCTTTTTTCTAGTTCGTTAAGCTGAATGTATGGATCCTTGCCATGTATTCTCTGAAACAGGTGCCCCTCTTTTCCTAATTCCACGCCTTGAAGTACTCCATCTAAAATCAAGTTTTCAACTTTAATGGCGTCAATACAGGCTCTTTCAATTGAAACGATATCCTTTGAAGCCATTATTCCAATATCCGGGACAAGTGATGGAGTAGTGAGTCCCCAGCAATCGCACAAAGCAGTTATGTTTGTAAGAAAGTTTATATAGAACACATTTCCTGGTTCAAAGGTTTTGAGTACCGACTCGGTACTAACTGCCATTCCAGTCTGGAAATCCTTATACTCATCCGAGGTTTTGGTAATAGCACCTGTTGGACAAATCTTTACACAATGATGGCAGTATGTGCAGTGATGAAAGTTTACTGAGTACTCATTTTTTTCATCAAACTTATTTGCATTATGATTGCAGCTGTTAATACATAGTTCGCAATGAGTACACAAATCAGCATTCCATGCTATTCCACCTTCTAGCCCATGAATTTGCTTCCTTGTTCTGTCTGTGACACAGCCCATCGCAATATTTTTGCAGGCTCCACCATAGCCACAAGCTCCATGGCCTTTGACATGGGATAAATCAATCATAACCTCTGCATCAAAAATGTTTCCGCCTACATCAACATTTTTAAATGTCTTATAATCAACGCTTTTCTCATAAAAATATTTTCCCATTGTGCCGCAAACAGGAATTAGTGGCACACCAAGAAACTCCTCTGTATAGCCTCTATTTCTGGCTCCAGAGGTATCTTGATCAGTAATATAAACTTTTGCACCATACCCTTTTAACTTATCCACCAATATTTTCACAAAAAGAGGATGAATAGTTGAATACCCAATTCCTCTTCCGAGATGCATTTTAACTGCAGTCCACTTACCCTTTACAACATCTTCCAACTCCATATTATCAATTAGTCTTTCAAATTTGGCCGGCAAAGTAACACTACCATCATACTTATCAAACTTTACTGATGAAAACAAAACTAAACTCATATAAAACCTCCAAAATACTTTTTTATGTTTACGCGTGCATAAATATTATATCAGTATTTTGGGCTATTAATCAATTATTACTGTATACTAACAAGCTGTCTTGGTAAAAATAATTCTCAGTCCTATGTTGACAAAAGAAATTTTGAGCATATAATGAATATATGAATAGTTGTTCATATGAATGGAGATTAACATGAATATTGAAAATGGAATTGAGAAATGTGATTATCTATGCATACATAAAGACATAGTTACTCAAGTGTTAAGCCACATGCCCGAGGAAACACAGTTATATGACTTGGCCGAGTTATTTAAGGTTTTTGGGGATTCAACAAGAATTAAAATATTATACGTGCTATTCCAATCCGAGATGTGCGTTTGTGACATTGCACAGCTGCTTAGTATGAGTCAATCAGCCATATCTCACCAACTGCGAGTGCTAAAGCAAGCCGAGCTAGTGAAACACAGGCGCGATGGTAAAACAATGTTTTATTCTTTATCCGACTCACATGTAAGAACGATTATTGATCAAGGCTTTGAGCATATTGAAGAATAACATTTGGAGCAACTATTGGAGGAAATCATAATGAAAAAAGTACTCAAATTAGAATATTTGGGATGTGCAAACTGCGCTGCAAAAATGGAAAGAGCAATTAATAAAATTGATGGTGTTAATAGTGCAACAGTAAACTTTATTACTCAAAAATTAATCGTTGAATCAGAGGAGCAGGGGTTTGAAGATATTATAAAATCAATTCAGAAAGTCATTAAAAAAATCGAACCTGCTTGCACTATTAAAATGTAAATTTATCGCAAGCCCATAATATTTTGTGGTCGTTATTCGGCTTATGGAGGTTAACTTGTCAAAGGCAAAGAAAACAATAATTCGAATCGGAATCGGTTCAGTGGTATTTGTGGCAGCTTTAATTGCTCCACTATCAGGCAATTTAAATCTTGCAATATTCCTTGTAGCGTATTTTATAATTGGTGGTGATGTGCTGCTAAGGGCTCTTAGGAATATCGCACATGGCCAAGTATTTGATGAAAACTTTTTGATGTGTATTGCTACTGTAGGTGCTTTTTTTGTGGGACAATACCCTGAAGGCGTTGCAGTTATGCTGTTCTATCAGGTTGGAGAGCTTTTTCAAGACTTTGCTGTGGATCATTCCAGAAAGTCAATCGCAGAGCTAATGGATATACGTCCTGATTATGCAAATGTTAAGCGAAATGGCGAGCTTATAACTGTTGGCCCCGAAGAAGTTTCCATTGGTGAAATTATAGTAGTAAAAGCTGGTGAAAAAGTACCTCTCGACGGAAAAGTAATTGAAGGCTACTCCTTGGTGGACACCTCCGCTTTAACAGGAGAATCTGTGCCCCGTGAGATGGATATAGGAAGTGAAGTATTAAGTGGCTGCATCAACCTTAATGGTGTTCTTACAATTCAGGTTGCCAAAGAGTTTGGAGAATCTACTGTTGCGAAAATTCTAGATTTGGTTGAGAATGCAAGCAACAAAAAAGCAAAAGCAGAGAATTTCATTACAAAATTTGCAAGGTATTATACTCCTGTTGTGGTAATGGTGGCCGCTTTTCTTGCTATTGTTCCACCTTTAGTTATTCCTGGTGCTACCTTTAGTGACTGGATATATCGTGCACTGATATTCCTCGTTGTTTCATGTCCCTGTGCATTGGTTATCTCTATCCCACTCGGTTTCTTCGGTGGAATAGGTGGTGCATCAAAATCTGGTATACTTATCAAAGGTAGCAACTATCTAGAAGTTCTTGCAGCTGCTGAGATTGTGGTATTTGACAAAACAGGCACCTTGACCAAAGGAACTTTTAAGGTCACCGAGCTTCATTCAAATGGCATTTCAGATATGGAGCTACTTAAATTGACTGCTTATGCTGAGAGTTATTCCAACCATCCTATTTCGCTATCCCTCAAAAAAGCATATGCATTGGAAATTGACAATACCAAAATAACTGATATTGAAGAAATTTTGGGGCATGGTGTTAAAGCTACAGTAGATGGCAAAACCATTTATGCTGGAAATGTTAAACTAATGCAAAAGATTGGTGTTTCTTACGACACAGGAGATATAGTTGGTACTGTAGTGCACGTTGCTATTGGCGATAAATACATAGGATATATCATAATATCTGATGAAATCAAAGAAGATTCAGCTATAGCCATTGAAAAGCTGAAAATGTGTAAAATAAGTAAAACAGTTATGCTTACAGGGGACTCAAAGGCAGTGGGCGAAAAGGTTGCCTCCCAGCTTGGGCTTGATGAAGTGTATACGGAGCTCCTCCCAGCCGACAAGGTAGCTAAGCTGGAAGAATTACTAGCAAAAAAATCAAGCAAAGGAAGTTTAGTGTTTGTTGGCGATGGTATAAACGATGCTCCTGTATTAACCCGTGCAGATATTGGAATTGCAATGGGAGGACTTGGCTCAGATGCCGCAATAGAAGCGGCTGATATTGTAATTATGAACGATGAACCCTCCAAAATTGCAACTGCCATAGCAATTTCAAGAAAGACACTAAGAATTGTAAAACAAAACATTGTTTTTGCACTGGGAATTAAAGCAATTGTGCTTTTAATGGGTACCTTCGGATTTGCAAATATGTGGGAAGCTGTTTTCGCAGATGTGGGTGTTTCTATAATTGCTATACTGAATTCAGCTAGGGCTTTAAATGTTAAAAATCTTTAATCAAATGTTAAAAATCCTATTTTAACATTTGAATATAAGAAGCCCCATTTTTCCACACCAAGAATTATTGACATCACAAGCAGTAACAATTTCAAAGTCATCTATTTCTTTGAAATTGTTACTTGCATGAATTGGTGAAACTTCACACCTTACTTATTTACTACATTTGTAGGATTACCCGATAAAAAAGTAGCTAAATTATCTACTGCAATATTCATCAATCTACTTCTCGATTCTTTAGGAGCCCAAGCGATATGAGGTGTAATAATACAATTCTTAGCTTGCAATAATACATTATCGCTAAGAATAGGTTCAGAGGATACAACATCAAGTGCTGCAGCTGCAATTTTTCCAGAATTCAGAGCATCCACTAAATCCTGCTCTACAACTAATGGACCTCTTGATGTATTGATCAACATAACTCCATCTTTCATTTTTGCAATGTTTCTTGCATTTATAATCCCTTGAGTAGAAGGAAATAACGGACAGTGTAAAGAGATAATATCAGATTTTTCAAAGAGCTCATCTAATGACACATATTTTAGGTTATCCTCTTCCATTTCAGCGTTTGTGTACTCATCATATGCAAGTATATTCATACCTAAAGCTTGTGCTATTTTAGCTGTTGCCTGACCAATTCTTCCAAATCCAATAATACCAAAGGTTTTACCTGCAAGCTCAACTAATGGGTATTTCCAATAGCAAAAATCAGGACAATTATTCCAATCTCCATTTTGTACACTAATACTATGTGCTCCTACGTGGTGACAAAGCTCTAGAAGTAATGCAATAGCAAACTGTGCCACTGCTGTTGTACCATATGTCGGTATGTTTGTAACTGGTATACCCTTTGACTTTGCATAGTCTGTATCTACAACGTTATAACCAGTGGCTAATACGCAAACAAATTTTATAGAAGGACATTTATCAAAGGTTTCCTTTGTTATTGGTGTTTTATTTGTAAATATAATCTCTGCATCACCAATTCTATCAACAATCTCATCTATTGATATTCTGTCATATACTGTTAATTCCCCATACTGTTCTAATCCAGACCAACTAATGTCACCTGGGTTTAGTGTATACCCGTCCAACACTACTATTTTCATAATATTTTTCATCCTCCATTTAGCCCATTTCATTTAGTCCATTCATTTAGTCCATTCATTTAGTCCATTCATTTAGTATAAAGCTTAATCTTTCGTCAATCAAGCTAAATGACTGACAAAAGATTATTTGACTTTCTCTCTTTCTAGACCTTTGCCCATGCAAGATTTAAAACCCTCTTTGCATTTGCTATTACAACATCTGGGTCTTCATCCCCATATGGCTTAACTTCAAAGCTAACAATTGGTCTGAGTTCTTCGCTAATAAATCCAATTTGAATCAAAGTTCTTAAATATGCCACTAATTCATCTACGTCATTTTCCGAATTTGGGAAACCAAAACGAGGATGCGTATCGCCATAGGCCTCACAGGAGGCATTCTTTATAACTGTATTACCCATATGTGCATGGATAATGTATTCCTTTATTGGCAGGATATTTTCTTCAATAGTCTCATGAATCATTGGGATATGTGACAAATCTACCATTAAACCAAAATTATCACATTCTAATGTAATATCTTGTGCGAAACGTTTTGCAATTTCAACGGGTCCAATAATAGACTTTTTGTCAATATCATAATCAAAGACCTCTAAAGTAATCTTCATCTTACCCTTACTCTTTGCATAGCTGCATAATTCCTTTGTAGACTTTATCAGTGCTTGATAGGACTGTTCTTTTGATTCTTCAAAGTATTTTCCAGATAAAAAGGCAAATCCCACTGCTCCCAATTGATAAGCTTCATCGATGCCTTCTTTTAGGCTAGCAACGGCTAATGTTCTTTTGCTTTCATCCAAGTCATTGATATTCATTCCTGTAGTGAGTAATCTTGGCTGCCCACCATAGGCTACTGTCATATGAGAGCTGTCTAACATTTTTCTTACATTCTCTCTTACCACTGAATCCTTTATCCAAGTGACTTCAATTGCATCAAAGTAATCGTCTACAGCAATCTTTTTAATTGTTTCTTCAATTGGTCCTTCACCTTTTATTGTAGTTGGATAAGCCATAAAGTGAGCCAACCCAACCTTCATATATTTTTTTATTGATTCTTGCATGATAACCCTCCAATTATAATTTGGTAGTCCAAACTATTTATCTTCCTCACCTCTTGCAAGCTTCACGTGAGAATCAGCCATTTCATACCCTGCAGCTTGTGCGCACGCAGTATTTAACTCTAGTGCTGTTACAGCAGTAGCTGCAATTTCTGCCAGACGCATTACATTCTTATTGTCATCGACGCTTGTTCCAAATCCTCCACATCCAATAAGTTTTAATGCCTCCTTTGCAGATCCAAACATAGTACCACCACCAATAGTGGCAAGTTCCATACAAGGTAAAGTGACCATAAAGTGAACTCCACCTTCAACCGCATCTGCCTGTACAAAACAGCTTGAAGATGAAATAACATGTGCAAGATCTTGTCCTGTAGCTGCATAAAACGCTGCTACTGCATTTGCTGCATTGACATTAAAACCTCCAATAGTACCACTATAGCATGAACCTAAATAGCACTTATGGAATACAGTTTTTTCTACACTTCTTGAAGTTACTCCTTTTTTAAATACAGTTTTCAGTACCTCTTCTGGAATAAACACTTCAGTTTGAATTGATTTACCACGTCCATTTAAAACATTAATGTGAGCAGATTTCTTATCTGTACACAAGTTGCTGCTAATGGTTATCAACTTCCACTCTGGCATTCTAGTAAGGATTTCTCTTGTGATATCTGCAGAGGATTTGGTCACACCATTCATTCCCATTGCGTCCCCTGTTTTAAATATCATCCTTAAAAACACCTTTGTACCCAACTGATATGGGTCAATTTGCTCCAACCTTACGAAAGGGTCCTTTGACAATAGAGCTAATGATTGGAATAGCTGCTTATCTGTCTTAATTTGTTCACAGAACCTATTCGCCTCTGAAATGTTTGGAGCTTCAATTAAAGGTGCCCTGCTCATTCCATCAAAATTCACAATAGTACTCAAACCACCAGACATATTTATCGCCTTGATACCGCGTTGTAAACCTGCAACTAACGCTGCTTCATTGGTAGCTAATGGTATATATATTTTTTCATTTACGTACTGACCCTTAATAAGTACTGGCCCTGCAATTCCCATAGGAATAGTAGCTGCACCTATTTTCCCCTCTATACCAGATAGAATTCTATCTCCACCTACCAAAGAACAATTATCAATACGAGTATTCTTTATACTCTCAAGCTTCACACCTGTTGCTACTTCTACTGTTTCACAACGAATGTTTGCAGCAGCATTACATGCCTCTTTAACCTGTGTAGCATCTGAACCGTATACCTGTGTAAATATTTCGGTCTCAAGGTTTTGGCTCTTAATCTCACCCAAAGCATATTTTTGTTTAATATCTACTAACTTTTGATTCATTATCATTACCTCCTAGCAGGATTTTTGATGCAAAAGCGTACTCAAAGTTTGAGCATATTGACCAGCCTCATAAATCTTTTCTAAATTAATTCCCGTTTCAATACCCATTCTGTGGAACATTTCTACCAAAATTTCTGTCTGGCAGTTTCCCTTAGCACCTGGTGCGTATGGACATCCACCAAGTCCTCCTGCTGCACCGTCAAATATTCTGATACCAGCCTCCAAAGAAGCTAAATTATTGGCAAATTCTAGCCCATTATATTTATGATAATGCACTGCTAAATTAGCTTTAGTAAGTTTGTCCTTAATCATCTTTGGAACTTCATAGGCTGAATTCGGATTTGCCATTCCTGTTGTATCACCTAATGAAATCTCATATGAACCGAATTCCTCTAGCTTAAGCGCAATCTCTAATGCCCTTTGGGGATTCATTTCCCCTTCAATAGGGCACCCAAAAACAGTAGCTATATAAGAGCGAACCTTCACACCATTTTTAGCTGCGACTATGTTAATTTGTTCAATTTCTTTCAGAGAATCGGCAGTACACATATTTAAGTTCTTTTTATTGTGACTTTCACTTGTACTCATAATTGTAACTACTTCTTTTAAACCACATTCAATTGCTAATTCAAGTCCCCTTAGATTTGGGATTAATGCATTATAGCTTACACCGGCTTTTTTTGTTATGCCTGCTAAAACCTCTTTGCTGTCAGCCATTTGGGGTACCCACTTTGGATGTACAAACGAGGTGACCTCTATTCTTTTACATCCCGCAGCAGTTAACTTATTTACAAGTTCAATTTTCTTTTCAGTTGGTATAAATACTGGTTCTGGTTGCAATCCATCACGTGGACCTACCTCAAAAATACTAACTTCGCTGCAATTATATCTTGATATCACTACTACACCTTCTTCTTATTTCTTTAATTATTAAAGCTCAAACACTATTCTTCCTGATACTTTTTTAAATTCAGTCACTGCTTGGTCTAAATCCTCTAGCTTCATTATTTTTCCTATGTAGGAATCTAAATTTATTCTTCCTGTATCTAAAATGGACATCACTGTTTCCCACGTTTCAAACATTCTTCTGCCAAAAATACCTGTGATATTTAATTCTTTGTATACAACATCATACATGTAGTTGTTATAAGTTAATGGCTTTGGTACCATACCAACGTGAACAAGAGTTCCTGCTACCATCAAGGCATCCACACTTTGATTAATTACACGATCATTTCCTGTCATATCTATAATTGCAGATACACCAATACCTTTTGTTTCGCGCTTAATAACTTCAACAAAATCTTCCTTTGATCCATTAATAATAATGTCAGCACCAAGTCGCTTGCTCTGGGCCAAACGTATATCATTATTACCAATAGCAAATATCTTCGTGCTACCTAAAAATTTTGCTAATTCTACTGCCATCAGTCCAATTGTTCCAATACCCACAATGGCAATGGTATTTCCAGCGGGGTTGGCTTTAGATAAGGCATGCATTGCAGTTGCAAAGGGTTCTAGTACTGATCCCTGTCTGTAGTTTATTGAATCAGGAAGTTTAATTACAGCGATTTCAGGAACTTTAATATACTGCGCAAAACATCCATTAACACTTCTTCCTATAACTCCCATGTTGTTTCTACAGATGTGTTGATTTCCCGTTCTACAAGTATTACAGTGACCACAGGGAATATGAGTTTCTCCCGCTACACGATCTCCTACCTTAATACCTTTTACATCTGTACCAACCTTTACCACCATACCGGCAAATTCATGTCCCATAGTGAAGGGTAACTTGTAGTGTGCATTTTGCACTAATTGTGTCCACTGATAAACATCTAAATCTGACTTACACAAAGCAGTTGCTTTTACCTCAATAAGAACTTCATTTCTCTCTATATATGGGATTTCCAATTCCACAAATTGTGCGCCTATTTCTCCAACTGTTTTTTGTATAGCTCTCATAGAATCCCTCTCTCTTCAAACCTTTATTGAAGGTCCCGATGAATTGTATAGCAGAACCTCCAATATACAGACTTAACTAATGTGAACTATTTGTCTATTGATAAAGTAGCATCTGGTTTGAAGCCTAATTTTTCATAGTGCGCTGATCTTGTAACAATATCTTCTTCCAATTGTAATTTAGCAAATTGAATAACATCCTCTGCTACTTCAAATGGAATTACTAATACACCATCATCATCGGCACAAATAATATCACCAGGCTTTACTGTCACGCCTGCACATTGAACAGAAACATTTCTCTGACAATCGCGTACTCTTCCATAAGCATGATTATAAGTTCTCTGAGTGCAGAAAACATTTGCATTTTCCAAATTTGTTTCGTAAGAATCTCTGCAGCCACCATCAATTACTGCACCTTCAATTCCCCTAATCATCATATTCATAGCTATCTCAGATCCCCATACACCACCAACAGTGCCGCCCATGTCAATAACTACAACCATATCCTTAGCATTTTCAGTAGTGATATCATTCACGAAAGTATAAATTTTGTTACATTCTTTCGTAAGCTCAATCTTATACTCTGCAACAGTTTTGCATGCTTTTACAGGAGTTTGCTTTGGAAGTAACTTTACAGTGTAAGCAAAGCCTTTAAATTCTATCCCTGAACGTAGTGGCCTCATGTTAGGATTCATAGAACCTACATTTACTAAACCCAATGCATCCAATGCATCTGATAAATCTGCACATCTGTATTTTCTTATTTCCTTAATCAATTCTGTATTATTCATAATAATATCTCCTCTTAGAAATAAATTTTTTATGCTTTTAGCACAATTTTAATATATACTTTCTTTATACATAATCTTCCTCAAGCCTAGAGTAATCGTCATCGCTAAGACAAAAATTAACACGGCAATAACATTTCCATACCCTAAATTAAAGTTTTGGAACGAATTAACAAACAGGTGAAGTGGCAATAGTTCTGTTGAATGATTGGGTCCTCCACCAGTCATGACATATACCAGATCGAAAGACCGTAATGCACCAACTGCCTGCAAAATTATTACCATTTTGATAATATCCCACGACAGGGGAATTACCATGTGATAAATCATCTTTATTCCACCAGCACCATCTATTGTTGCACTTTCAATTACTTCATTTGGCATACTCATAAACCCTGAATTAAATAATATAACCTGAACACCACACGAATGCCATGTCTGAGCTATAATAATGGCTATTAACGCTAAGGTAGGACTAGCTAGAGGTGGCATATAATTTTCTGCTTGTCCAATTGCTACCATAAATGGTTTCAAAAGACCCATACCAGGGCTATAAATATAGTTCCATATAAACCCTACTGCCACAGAAGGTAGTACTGTTGGTACAAAATACATTACCTTAAAAAAGCGGTATCCTTTTAGTTGAAGATAAACCAAATATCCCAATATAAACCCGATGATAACCTGTAAAGCTGTAGTTGCTACCATAAATATCAAAGAATTAGTGAAGGATTTCCAAAACAACCTTGATTCAAACACTGTTACATAATTTTCTAAACCCACAAATCTACTTGAAGCCAATGTATCCCATTTAAAGGTACTTAAAACAACTGATTGTCCAATAGGATACAGGACTAAATATATATAAATCAACAAACCTGGAAACAAGAAAGCTAAAATCACCCATATATTTTTTTTTGTTATGTTCATATTGACCTCCCCTACTTATTTGTAGTAGCTATCCTTTAATAGCCCCTGCAATCATGCCCTTTTCAATATTTTCCTGTGCAAATATGTAGAACAGAATACTTGGGATTATAGCAATCATAATACCAGCTGCTAATTGTGTATATTCTGAGTTAAATTCTGTAATAAACCCTATTAATCCGATTGGTAAAGTCTTGAGCTCAGGTCTATTAAGTAATAGCATAGATACTAGCAGTTCATTCCAGCAAGCTAATACCGTTAGTACTGCTATTGTAACAATACCATCCTTAGAAAGAGGTACAATAATACTTGTAAATAGTTTCCATATGGAACACCCATCGATAAATGCACATTCTTCTAGTTCTCTAGGTATAGAACTCATAAAGCTTTCTAATATAAATATGGAAATCGATATACGAAACGCACCGTAGATTAAACTTAGAGCACCTAAGTTATTATACATATCCCACTTTCCAACCATCATGTAAATTGGGATAATGGCTGAATGTATAGGAATCATCATTCCAGCAATTGCAATATAGTATATAAATTTTTTGGCTTTAAACTTATAGCGAGCTAAAACAAAAGAAATAGGTGTAACTGTAACTACGGTAATTATTATTGAAAGGAAAGTAACAAAAATACTATTGGTCAGATATATATTAATTTTTGCACCTGTCCAGGCCTTCGCATAGTTTGCAAAAACCCATATCTTTGGAGGTCCCCATGTATTTGTTGTTAAATCAGCTTGCGTCTTTAACGAAGAGAAAAATAACCACACCAAAGGAAGTAAAACGATAAGTGCACAAAAAGCCAAAAACAGATAAATCAATCTTAATGTTACTTTACTCCCAATTTTCAACTGCGGATTTGGCTCTGGCGAATTATCTTTACTACTTTTTTTAGATAATAGATTTAAAATTCCCATTTTTCCTCCTTTTACGATTGTATAATTCTCTGTTTTTGTGGCATATCCAATTACTCAGATATGCCACATTAACTAAGTAGATATTACTTTGCTGCTGAGTAGTCTTCCGCTGCTTTTTGAACTTCAGCAACCGCTTTTGCTACATCAAACTCTCCAGTAAGGATACCTGGCATAGCTGTCTGTTTGATTGCAAGGTCTACTGAAGGTGGTGCAATAGCATCCATTGAAGGTATATATGATGTTGCAGTTCTATAAGCTTCAATACACTGGTTCAAAACTGCTGATACTTTTGTTTTATCATAGTCAGCATTACCTGCATAGACAAAGCCACCGTTTTCCATAATCGGAACATTAAATTCAGGGCTACATACATCTTTTACAAGATTAATACATGCTTCTGTTTTGCTAGGAGTCAATCCGCTTGCTACAAAGAAACCAATTATATTACCACCAACGTTAACCTTTGCGTCACCGTTAGGAGAATCTGTCATTACAGGGAAATTAACACGTGCAACTTTAGCTAAGAACGCATCTCCGCCAGCCTTTTGGAAATTGCCTGGCTTCCATGCACCCTCATAATACATAGCTGCCTCGCCTCTTGCAAACATCTGGTCAGCTTCGCTTGCGCTCATTCCTAGTACACCCTTTGGATATGCTCCGCTCTTAACAAGTGCACTGAATTTCTCCATAGCACCTACAAATCCGAATTTAGGATCATTCCAACTTTTCATAGACTCACCTTTGCAAAGAGCATTAAAATTATCTAATCCTGCTGAACGAGCCAACAGTGCAGATGCTAGCCATGCAAATCTACCATCTTTACCACCAGTAACCAAAGGAGAAATACCCTTTGCTTTTATTAGAGGCACAAGAGCAAGTAGTTCATCAAAAGTGGTAGGAGGAGTCCAGCCATTTTTCGTAAACATTTCAGTATTATAGAACAGTCCATCAATAGAACCTTCCTGAGGAACCATCATAATTTTGCCATCTGGAGTAGATGCAAAATTTAAAGACACTTCACTAAACCACTTTTTAAATTCTGGATGCTTTGGGTCTGCAAAAACAGGAGCCCAATCAATTATTTTATTATCCTTAATAAACTCATTTGCATAACTTAAAACACACCAAGAGACATCAGGTGGAGTACCTGCTGCCATCTCAACTGTTAGTTTTGTTCTAAGATCAGCACTTGGTAGAGCGTCATGCACAATAGTGATGTTAGGCTTATCTGTCTTATAGGTTTTCAAAAGTGCCTCGATTGCATTGTAAGCAGCAGAACCAGCTGTCCAAGCAGTCATCAATCTAATTTCCTGCTTTTCTTCTGGGACAACTGTTTGAGTTGAAGCTGTTGAAGTGGATGCAACGGATGTCGCAGTGCTGTCTTTGCTTGTTCCACAACCGACCAATGCTGTTAACATCATTGTAACAACCATTACCAGAGAAATTACGCTTTTTGCACTTGTTCTTTTCATACTTTTCCTCCTAAATTAATTTTTATATTTTAATCCTATATTAGGAATAAACATCAATTATTTTTGTGTAAGAGTTGCAATGTTATCTTGATCTTTTACTCTATGAAGATTTAAACCCCTGACCTCTAATAGAGTAATTTCTACCAAGTATAAAACCTCTGTTCCAGGCTCTAAATGTCCAGTGTACGGTGATTCTACATCAGATATAACCATATGGAAATGTGGATGACCATCTACAACTATACCTTGCAAAGATGCAAGCTCTAGTGGTTTCTCAAGCGTAATAAATTCGTCAACCGGCTCTCTCTCCATTCCAGTAACGCGATGAAATACCGCCTTTTTTAAAGAGCCAATCGCACTGGTTATAATAGCGTTTTTAATACCGATAGTCGCTAATTCTTGTTCAATAGTTTCAAGAAGTAATTCTCCTCTCTTTAAGTTCAAAACTATTACTCTTCCAGTACCCTCGCCAATAAACCTTACCATTTTGTATCACTCCTCCAATATTTTAAACTTTTTTTAACTGTTGAAACACTTCTTTTCTCTAAGTCTTGAAGACCTACTCAACTACAGCTTGATTATATGAAAAAAACAGAGTCACGAGAATAGACTCTGTTCATAACTGATTAACTATTTTATCGTATCTGTTTTTTTGCTGTCAGCACCTTGCACTATTATTAGAAATATATAACGATTTTATGATTATGGTTTTTTACAACTATTATTTTCATAATAGTGAACTACTCACTTACTGCAATTTTTATGAATTCTGTGGGTGAACACCCTGCTATTTTTTTGAATATCTTGCTAAAATAGCAAGCATTTTCATACCCTAGCAAGTAAGATATTTCATAAATTTTATGTTGTCCATCTTTAAGCATTTTTTTGGCTTCTTCGATTTTTATTTTATTTACATAATCAGTAAAGCACATTCCTGTATATTTAGGGAAAATACTGCTTAAATATCCAGCGCTTATGTTTAAACTATTTGCAACATCTTTTAGTCTAGTGCTTCCCCTGCAATTATTGACAATGTATTTTTTAGCACTAGAAACCATAACATGTTTCTCATCATCATGCTTATTATTTAAGTAATTAATCATTTTCCCTTTATAGTTTTCCAGCCATGCCAATATTTCCGGCAGGGTTTGTAACTTGTATACTGTTTCCACTTCTAGTTGATTATCATTTTTTATTTTGTTACCGCTTTGCCATTTTTCTCCCAAATGAATATCACATAAGCAAGATGTTTGGTTGCATATCTCATAAATTTCATTTTTAGATATTGTCTCACCTTGAATATTGTATATAATTGAATTAAAAATATTATTTATAAAAATAGTGTCACAGATTTCAATGGCTTTTGGTAAATCTTCTTTTAGGTTAAACTCCATTTCATTATTATGAGAGTTGATTTTTTCGTCAGCATCATCGAAAAAGATTATACTACCGTATCCTCTATAAAAAATTTTATCCATCGTTTCTTCAGCTTGCACTATTGCTTGGGATAAGCTTAGGTAGCTATCATACGTGTCACTTATACTTATGGCTACATCAATGTTTACATATTTTTTCAGCATCTCAATCATGGTATTACCCATTATTGTTATTTGTTGTTGTATGTCCTTTAATTCATGAGACTCCTCTGGTGATAGCACTACTACATAAACTCCGAACGACCATTTTAAAAAATAGCTGCTAAAAAATTCATTGCCAATTTCATTTAATATTTCAATAATCATGAAATCTAATAGCTTTATATCCTTATCTGAATATTTACTATTAGATAAATATAAATTTGTCTTAACAACACCCACTATCATCCTAGACTCATCTAGTTTCAATTTCATAATCGGTAGCCTTGTATCTATATATTTTCTATCATCAAAATTATTTTCAATAATGCTTTTTAAAAATTCCTGACGCATAATAGATGTGCTTTGAGTATCATAGATCTGAGGTGCACTTTCAATATTAACCCTTTTATTGCTAGAAATTATTTTTTCTTTTACATTCGTCAAGATTTCCTTCATAGAATCTTCATTGATATTTAGCTTTAGAATATAATCCCATGCTCCATATTTCATGGCCTTTTTTACAAGATCAAATTCATCGTAACTACTTAATATAATAAATGTAATATCAGGATTGATCTCTTTTGCCTTTCTCATCATGTCGATACCATCCATCTTTGGCATAACTATATCTGTTATAACAAGGTCAGGGCTGAATTCTTTAATAAGAGATAAGCCATGCTCACCATTATTCCCTTCAGCTATAATTTCAAAACCCAGTTCTTGCCAATTCGCTGAAAATTTTACTCCCACCTTGACCAAGGTTTCATCATCCACCAATATAACTTTTAACATGAAAAACCTCCTTATGATTTTTTACTTGCCGCAAGCTATACTTCCTTCGGAATGCATATCTTAACAATGCTATATTCCATATATTTGCTTTCAAATGACAAACCGTATCGCTCACCATAGGTTAACTTAATTCGCTCATCTATATTGATCAGTCCTACGCTATTATATCTCTCACCTCTTTTTACATCCTTTTGTAAAATATTACTGATTCTATCTTGTGGAATTCCCACCCCATTATCACGCACCTCAATTATTATATCATCCTTTATAAATCCAGCACTAATGTTTAGAATACCTATTCCTTTTTTTCCTTCAAAACCATGCACAATAGAATTTTCAATAATCGGTTGCAAGGTAAATTTAGGTATTTTACACAATAATACTTCGCTATCTATAGAATAATTTACCTGAATAAGTCCCTTCCTGCGTATCTTCTGAATTATAATATATTTATCTAAAAGATTGAGTTCCTCCTGAATTGTAATTTGAGTCATCGCCCCTTTAGAGGTCTCTTTTAGCAAATCCCCCAAGGCTGAAACAGTTTCATAGATTCCATCGGCTTTTTGCATCATAGCCATAACCTTAATGGAGTTAAGTGCATTGTAAACAAAATGTGGATTTATCTGACTTTGCAGTACTTTAAATTCTAATTCCTTCTTTGCATTTTCTTCATTTTTTACTTTGTCTATTAGCTGATTGATATTAATAGCCAACTGATTAATTCCCTTTCCTAGCTCTCCTATTTCATCATTTCCTTCTAACTTAGGCTCTAGATGAAAATTACCTTTTGAGATGCAGTCCATACGATACTTTATTCTGCCTAAAGGTCTTGTTAGGTTGCTGGAGAGGAATACAGTAAGCAAACAGCTGAAAGTTATTGTAATAACTATAATGAAAAGGGCAATTTTGGTAGCAGTAGTACGTTGTTCTTCAAAGGTGGAGTAATCCACTAAATGTACAATTTTAAAATTGGAGTATGCAGACTTTTCATAGACTACAAGTACTTTTTCTCCTAAAAAAGAAGACACAAAATGATCTTTTGTGTCTTCTTTACTTGGCATAGTTATGGTATTAGATAAGTCTTGACCTAAATATTTTTTGTTACTGGAATAGAGACATCTTCCTTTTCCATCTAATAAAAATAAAAAATCTCCAAGAGGTACTTCGAAGTCTTTAATACTATTACTTATTAACTCTGGTGAAAAACTTATCACCTGCCAACCAATTGATTTTCTGGTATCGGCAAAAATGACCTTTCTCGCAAAAGGTAAAAACTTACTATTTACCTTATCTTTTGCGAGATTATCCTCTATACCATTAAATAAAAAATTTTCTGTGGATATGCCCTTTTGAAACCACTCCGTGGCTTTCAGCGTTTTAATATCTATAGTGTCAGCTTCTTCAAAAAGTTTCAAATACATATTATTTTTTCCTTCTATAATAACAGAAACTATATATTTTCCAATAGATGAGTTCAAAATCCTATCACTTAACACCTTATATGCTGTTGAAATATCATAATCAAAATTATATGTGGAATCAGAATAATCCCTTACCAAAATCTTATCCAAGTTGCGATTAAGATATATCCAATCTGATAGTTCTTGGCACTGACGTAACTGTTGATCCACATTACTGAGTATATAATTTAAATTATTTTGTGTATTATCTATAATATTTTGTTCCAATAAATCTTTCGTATAATTTGAATAAAAAAAGCTAATGGAAAGTGATACTATAATAAATATAATACTAAAGTAGAAAATGAGCTTATTTTTGAGGGTGTATAGTTTAAACACTTTTCAATCCTCCATCCATTGGAATATATCTTGGAACTATAAATAATGATCTGTTACGTTGCATAACTAAAACGGCATTATGTAAACTCTTCTATTGTAACACATAAAAGTTAAGAAGAGCTATTAAAAATGTATAATTAACTTCATAACTTAAAACAATAGATGCCTTCTTAAGAAAGACATCTATTGTTCAAAAAAATTAAGTAATAATTGGCTGTTATATTTCCTCTAAGCATAGTCCCCAATCACCTTCACTCGGAAATGCAGGTAATATAATACGTCCCATATTATCAGCACATATGGTTCCCATTACTCTTCTATCCGCTTTCCATTCACCTGTGATAGGATTAAACCATTGTATTGAATATGGTGCATTTAGCTTCAATCCACGAACTGTCCCCTGTAGGCATTGCTGTTCAAAATAAAACAGCAATAAATCCCTTTTTGCAGTTGCAGCGCAATAAGCCCAACCAGTATAGCCATCAGCAACTCCTGATTTGTTTGGAGTTATCAATTCTACATTTGGTTTTAAATCTACATATCTAATGCCTGCACGGTCAACAAACTTTTTCAAGTTATATACAAGAGCACCTGAACGATATTCTAAAACTTCCCACATTTTGTATTTCGCATTCTTTTCAATATCGCTGCCCCACATACCTTCAATTCCATATATGTATCCACCTAGCCCCCCAGATAAGAAGCTGCCATACATTCCAGAACGACAGTAACCTTCTGCTTGAACGCTTCCTGTCTTTGGATTGTCATCAGGAAATCCTGGATAATAGGGCTCACCATTAATAGCTGGTCTGGCAGGTTCTGATTGAAATATCTCAGTAAGGTACCAGTAGTGGTCATGCTCTCTCCAGTTTCCTATCTGATGGAAAGTTAACCAACGGTTTTCCTCTGGACCACCAAAATTACACAAGGTTGATGGAGCAGCATTAGTCCCAAGTAATGTTCCAAATGGAGGTTGTCCATAGTTATCTATCACCATATTAGCAGCTTCATTGTATTCTCTAGGGAGAATTGAGTTTCCGATAAAGTCAAAGTGTATCGGACTATACATACAATTATTAGCCTGGTACCTAGCAAATATATACTGTATATACCTTGCATAAGATTTAGGCCATCCACCATAACGTTTCCAAACTTGGCTAACATCCCTACGTATTACTTCTATAAATACAGTAAAACCCTGCTCATTCAAGTAATCAATCTTACTATCCAAATATTTGAAATATTCAGGATTAATTCTATCAAAGTCCGGCACCACATTTTCATAGCCTTCAACTTTACCAGGAAACAAGAATGGCCTACCACCCTCATTGTGCATATCTTTTGCACTTCCCGAATCCGTATCCTGCCAAGCAGCACGTATACATGTTTGATATGTATCCTTCATCTTGATTTTTGGAGGTAATCCATCATTTGCCCAGGTTGGATGACCTGCAAGCATTGCAATACAGTTATATCCTTGTTTTTTGCGATAAAGCACCATATCCTTAAAGCCCATATCAGGTCCTACTGGACGTTCCATATCATCATCATACCAAGGATAACGATATGTGGGTGCAGACCACCAAGTGTCACCCAGCATAAAATATGGAGTTTTATCACTGTATTGAAAACCATGACCATTTTCTGATGCACTAACCATACCTCGACGACATGGGTTCTCTATTTTTTCCTCTTCGGTCCACTCTATTGCTGTAAAGCTACCCTTAATGCCATTTAAACCCTCATCCTCAGTATTAGAGCTTGAGTGCCAGCTCCATTTTCCTGCAGAAGTAGGAGCCATTCTTATTTTAAAGGTCTTTCCACCATCCCAGAAACCATACACCTTATTACTGAAATTTGGTCCCTCAAGCATTACCCATGTTTCTATTTCACAGTAGGCATTTGCGTAGTCGTTTTTAACTTGTAACTCAATTTCCACCTTATCCCAAACATGTAATATAGATCCTTTCATAGATCACATATCCCTTCCTATTTTGTTTTACGAATAATTTTATTGGAGTTAAAACATGCTTTCGTTGTATAATATATAATCATCAGCGGTTGTTACAGCCGAGAAAATAGAAGCTGTTATTAGCATTTCTTTTCCCATATTCTTTACTTGGTGTTTTGAATTGGCAGGAAAAAATACTGCATCTCCCTTTACAAAATCAACTAACTCCCCATCAATCCACGCTTGTCCCAGCCCTTCTATAATATAAATTACTTCTTCAATATTTCTGTGAGCATGCAGTGGTTTTACTATCGCAAGGGGAAAACAATGCATAATTGCAATACTCATCTTCTCTGATCCGACTGTCTTATCTGTTATTACCCACCTAAGATCTCTACCTTCAAGATGTGTGGGCTCAACATCAGTAAATGAAATTTTCTTTTTCATCTTGAGCACCCTTTCTCTTCCATCTATATTTTCAAAAATAGTTTAACAGGCTATTGCCTATTTTAATTTTAGTATAGTCGATATATAAAATGAGATAAAGAAACTACTTTAAGAAACTATTATCAATTTTAATCAATCTTGTTTAGAAAGTAGTTATTGGGTAAAAGCTTATAACTATTTTAAGAAATTGATAACTTTTTTAATACATCTGCCTCGAGAGATAGTAAGGCTTCTTATCTCTCGGCAAATGCTCTTGTTATCGATAGAAAAATTGAGACGGATGGAAAAGAGTTTTATCCTAACAAAGCTTTCACTTTGTCTTCTTTTTCAAACAAAAGACAGCCCCCGCTATGCTCTCCTAATAGCATACCATCCTGATTTAACTTCTTAAACAGTGGGGATTGCAATGCTTGCAGCAGACTATGTTCATTAAGGTTTGTATCGGAATATGGTGAAAACGGACAGGGCTCCGCACCTCCACTGGCATTGATGTGAAAGAAGCCTCTTCCTGCAGCAAGACAGCCACCCATATGTTTTTCATCCCCAGGAAAAGATAAGAAAGTCATATTTTTAAACCTTGTCTTTAGTTCGCTCTGCCTCTCCTCCAAAATTTCCCTTTCGATATCAGTAGGAGCGAGCTGCTTTGAAGCTGCTGTCACAGGTACGTACTCAACGAAGAACACCAATTTACAGCCCTTACTGTATAGTAAACTTACAAAATCCTCACTGGTAGCGGAAAAAATATTCTCCCTGGTAACAGTTACTGAAGCTCCATAAAGAATACCTTTTTTATTTAATCCACTCATTGCATTTTCCAATGCAGTATATGTACCATCGCCACGCCGGTCATCTGTTTCAGCTTTATTACCTTCAATACTAATGACGGGAACAAGGTTTCTGTTCTTATTAAATAGCTTTATATATTCTTCATCAATCATCGTTCCATTTGTAAAAATAGGAAATATGATTTCATTAAATAAAGCGGCCTTCTCTATCACTTCCTTGCGCATAAGCGGTTCTCCTCCAGCGAGTAAAACAAAAGCAACCCCCAATTCTCTTGCTTCTTTAAAAATTCTTTCCCACTGTTCACAAGACATGTTGCTGTCCTGCATATTTTCACCGCAGGAGTGGTTCGCTCTTGCATAACAAACAACCTTTGCAGAAGAGATTGCAGCTACTGGTAATACTTGCGATCAAGAAGGGAGGTATATGGTGTCCCTTTTCTTCATATGCCCTTCTCCTCTTTCTCGATGTATTTTGAGCCATAATATGCTTTACTAAAAAGGCTATCTCCCTAGGATTTTTAAGAGATGTCCTAATTGCACTATTGATGATCTTCTCAATTGAAGTACTCATATATTCTGATAAATCCATATTTTTATTCATTTTCCTTCTCACCTAAAAAATGTTTAGTTTGGTCTGTAATTAAATTATGTTTATGGCTCAATAATTATTTTGCCTCTGCTTCTGTAATTCTTATCTTCAAAAACCTTATTTATATCTGCCAGCTTAACTTTATCTGTTATAAGATCACGAACATTTATTTTACCGGATTCTAGAAGAGAAACGGCCCTGTTTTGTGTATATGGATTAATAAATGAAGCTTTTAAAGTAATCTCCCTTTTAAAAACATCAAAAGGCAAAAGTGGTATCTCGCAGGTAGGGTTTGTAAGTCCAAACATCATAACCGTTCCACCTTTACCTACATGCTTTATTGCATCCATCACGGTATTTTTTAGCCCAACGCATTCAATAGCTACATCAACATATTTAACATTATGTTTGCTTAATACTTCTTCAATGTTCTCACTGAAGGGGTCTATTGTAATATCTGCCCCTAGCTTAATAGCCAGCTCTCTTTTGGCTTGAACAGGTTCTATAACAATAAGCGTGGAAGCTCCTGACAGTTTAGCCAGCTGCAGCATAATAAGACCTATTGTTCCTCCTCCAAGTAGCAGCACTGTATCGCCAGTTTTTACTCCTGCTAAATCCATTCCATGTAAACAGCAGGCAATTGGCTCAGCCATAGCTCCTTCTTCGAAAGACAAACGTTCCCCAATACTGTAAACTTGTTTTTCGCGGACAGTACAAAATTCTGAAAAACCTCCATCAACGGTAGTTCCTATGCCTGTCATATTTTCGCAAAAATGTGCCTTGCCTATTCTGCAATAATAGCAGCTACCACACATATCATTAGGATCAACACAAACTCGATCGCCAGTTTTGAAACTTTTGACATCAGCACCCACCTCATATACAGTTCCTGAAAATTCATGACCCAAAATAGTAGGTGGTACACATGCTGCTGCGCCTTCAGCACCTTCATATATATGCAAATCTGTTCCGCAAACACCACATGCTTCTATCTTTATTACAACCTCATCAGCTTTTGGTAGACGTTTCTGAACTTCTTCGACTCTCAAATCATGTTTCTCATAAAATACTGCTGCTTTCAAACTCATCAACTCCTATGAATTAGAATATTTATTCCTCTATTATATAAATCATTACTTTCAAAGTCCAGCATATTGTGTTAACAGTATATTAAAAGACCATAAATTTAACTGGTATTTTTTCATACTTTTTCTCAATAAAAAAGCATCCGAAATTGTTTAACGCTATTTTGATATGCCCACTTCATTGAAACAGTTTTATTATTTTAACTGTCTACTATTAAAGGGAGCATATCAGTTCACATTTCGGATGCTTTTGATTTCCTATTTAAATAATTTTTTAATCTTGTTATTTATACTTTGTGGATCTACCGATTTCACTGTTTCACTGGAAAATGAATATTTCTCTTTTAATTTCAATATTCTGTATACACTTTGATCTAACCTGTCCCTAGATATCTTTCCAGTTGCGGCGGCATTTTTGAGTGCGTTGATTACAGCTTCTTGTTTGTCAAATTCATGACATACAAGAACTATATCACTCCCTGCCTGTATGGATTTTACCGCTGCCTCACCAATATCATAATTCTTTATTATAGCCCCCATAGTGAAATCATCGGTTAATACAACCCCATCAAAACCCATATCCGCTCTTAAAATATCTGAAATTATGGTTTTAGAAAATGATGCAGGATTGTTTGGATCTATTTTGGGTAGCAGAATATGGGCTACCATAACCGCATCCACCTTATTTTCTATTGCAGCTGCAAAAGGCATTAATTCAAAGCTTTTGAGTCTATCCATATCGTAGTTTACTGTAGGCAGTCCGATATGTGAATCTACAGAAGTATCACCATGTCCCGGGAAATGCTTGACTACTGAAATAATACTTTTGGACTGCAAGCCCTTCATTGTTTGTATCCCCAATTCACTAACAAGATCAACTTTGGAGCCAAAGGACCTATCTCCTATTACAGTGTTTTTAGGATTGCTGTTTATATCCAATACGGGCGCAAAATCCATATTGAAACCTACAGATTTTAATTCCTCTCCTATGATACTACCTATCTGATAAGATAAATAGCTATCGTTTAGCTCTCCTATTTTTTTATTTGTTGGGAATTTCAGAAATTCCGCAGGTAAACGAGAAACTCTACCGCCTTCTTCGTCAACAGACAAAAATAGCGGCACTTTATTGTCTAAATTTGTCTCCTTTAATGAATTCAAGAGAGCTAACATCTGTTTTGTATCTTGGATATTATTTTTAAATAGGATAAAACCTCCTACATGATGTTTCTTTATCATTTGCGCGGAATGGTCATCATTTTTATATCCATCAACGCCAACTATAACTAATTGTCCTACCTTTTCTTCAAGACTCATTTTCTCTATTTGAGCTTTAATTGGGTCCACATTATCAATATTAGTGGCGGTACTTGGACTAACTTCCGATGGCTCACTTTGTGTACTTTGACCTGTTTGGTCGGTTATATCACTTTCCACTGTTGGTGTTGTATCACTTTGTGCTGTTGCTGTTATATCACTATTTTTATCTTGATTACTGTTTGTATTGTGCATTGCAATATATCCAAAAGTTAATGCTATCGCAAGCATCAATACTGATAAAAATATAAATATAAAATTCCTTTTTCTCTTATTTCTAAATTTTGTTTTACGCATACTTCCCCCCTAAAACTTCCGCTGTAATGTAATCCTATACATGTAGTATTACCCTGTCAATAATTTCTCATGTCCCTGATTTATAATTATCATTAAAGCATCACCATTCTTATAAAATAAAGTCACCAAATCCTATTGTCTATACCCAATAAGATTTGGCGACTCTATTACTAAGATATTAAAAATTACAAATCTAACATAAAATCATATACTTTATCCATAAGATTTGGAATATTTTCATGCCCATAGTCAGGATAAATTAACATTCTTTTTGTAGAATTTATCTTATTATATGCAGCAAACTGAGTTGATGGCGGGCATATATTATCCATTAAACCAACTCCCATTAATACCTCTCCCTGTATCCTTTTCACTAAATACTGTATATCAATATATCCTAACTTCTCAAATACTTCCTCTTCCCGTTCATGTAAAGAATCAAACATCCTAAAATAATCCCTTATCTCTCCATAGGCGTCCTTTGCCAAATCCAATTCCCACACTCTCTTATAGTCACAAAGGAACGGGTAAACAGGAGCCAGCTTCTTAATACGCGGTTCTAATGAAGCACATGCTAAAGTTAATCCTCCTCCTTGTGAGCCTCCCATAGCTCCAACCCTATCTTCATCCACTTCAGGCATATTCATAACAATTGCTGCAAGTTGTGCTGTATCAAGGAAAATATGTCTAAACAGCAGATCATCCGCTGAGTTATCAAGTCCTCTTATTATATGTCCATGAAAAGTATTTCCCTTAACTGCTCCTATGTCCTCTGACGTTCCACCCTGCCCTCGGCAATCCAAGGCAGCGACTGAATATCCCATAGCAACATAATTCAACTTGTCATTCCAATCACCAGCATTACCAGTATAACCATGAAATTGAAGAACTGCAGGATGTGGAGTTTTACACTCCTTCGGTCTCAAATATTTTGCGTGTATTCTTGCTCCTTTTACACCGGTAAAATAAAGGTCGAAGCACTCTGCAAATGGCACATTAAAACTTGATGGAATTAGCTCAACTTTAGGGTCTATTGCCTTCATTTCCGCCAATGCTTTCCCCCAATATTCGTCAATATCAACAGGACATGGATTAATTCCGTTATATTTTTTTAATTCTTCCAATGGCATATCAATTAGTGGCATTATAAGTTCCCTCACTTTATATTAATTATTAAAAGTCTATTCTGCTTACTTACGTGCCCAAGTCTGGGTTTCGGTTATTACAATCTTATTAGTGCTCACAGCTTCTTCTATCATCAATGCAAGGTAATGATCCTGTGATGCCTCCGCCAAACTATAAAATTCTTGTCCACCATTTACATATTGATCCATTTTCCTAAGGCATGCTGCTATCGCTATTTCATCGTCGGTAAACTTGCCTGGAATAAATGGATTGGTGTAAACCCATTCCTCACCTGCATAAATTCCTTTCAAATAATGACCTTCAAGATTTCCATTTTCTCCAGTATTAAGCCTTTTCAGGTCAAGTTCTATTGGAGTACGGAAATCCTTCAAATATCTAACTTTGGAATCATTTATTTCCCCCTTATCTCCCCGTAAAAGGAAATGTTGAGAGCGAATCCATGAGAAATATTGATCACCCGAAAAGTCATACACACACAATTTTTCGCCGAAATCTAATCGTGCAATCACCTGATGAGATTCTTCCATCTTTTCTTGTTCCGGGTCTCCATTTCGTCCTGGTCCCCCTATTATTGGCGAGATGAAGTTATATGCACTTATTTGAGCATTTTCAAAATGAATTCCTAGAAATTTTCTCATTAGACTCATTGCATGATAGCCATGGCACACAGATAATTGCACTTGGGATATGTTACCTAGTCTGCCTGAATTTAATATTGATATGCGGGCAGCCTGCAAAGGTTGTAAGTGGTATTGTTCTGCCACCTGTATTTTTGCTCCACTTTCTGTAAGTTTATTAATTTCAATGAGACCCTTCAAATCAAGTGCCGGTGGAGTTTCAGTTAATACCGCAGCACCTTTTTGAGATAGTTCCTTAATGATAGCAGGTGCAACTTCCCCTGGAACGGATACAACAACAAAACCAGGGCTAGACTGCTTTAATAAATCATCTATAGTTCTAAAGGTTTTAACTCCCCATGCCTCTTCAATTTCTTTGCCCTTATTTCCATTTCGTGTCACGACACCGCATACTTCAAACATATTCGGAAGTTCTTTTGCAATTCTTAAATAAAATTCTGTTCTCCAACCACTGCCTACAATACCAAAAATAACTTTGTCCATATTTATTTTCCTCCTTCTATGAATAGAAGCTGTCTAACATATGACTGGCTGATCTTTAAATCCTCATAACTGCTACGCTCATATGAAAGATCATGATCCATAACAATCCACTGTGGATTACACTTAAGTACCTCATTTACATAACTGGGAATATTCGCGATGCCATACCCTACCGGTCGGAATTCAAAATGTCCCGTTTCGGCTGTTCCTCGCTTGTCGTTCAGATCTCCCACATTTCCTATTTTGGATATATCACTAGCATAGAAATCCTTAAAATGTATTACTGGGCAACGATTCCTGTACTTGTTAAGGAAAAAGATTGGATCAGCTCCACCAATAGACATCCAGCCTAAATCAGGTTCAAGTGCAAGGCAATCCTCTGGTATCTCGTCAAGTATCTCTTCAAGCATATATTTCCCGTGAATTTTATTGGTAATTTCATTAGCGTGATTATGGTATAAAAGTGTGGTTCCTTCTTCCCTGCAGGTTTGGCCTATTTGTGTCAGCTGTTTTATGGTTTCTGGAAAATTTTCTCCGCCAGGAAGCCCACTCTTAGGGATATTACCTATTGTGATATACCTACAGCCTACCTTTTTATGGAGATCAATTGTACCTCGTATATCCGATATAAATTCGCTAAATTCCACATGATTTCCAAGTGGAACCATATTCAGTTCTCCCATCTTATCGCGAACGTTCTCTGCACTTTTTCCGAAGAATCCCATGAACTCTACTCCATTAAAGCCCAGTGCTCCAAGTCTTGAAAGAACAGCAAATAAATCTTCTGAACATTCTTTTCTTAGAATATAAAGTGGTGCAGCAATTAATATACTTTTCAAGTTATACCTCCATGAGCCGCATATCAGAATTTTATTTTAATCAATGCGTTGAGATTGTTAATTAGATCTAATACTATGGTTCGTTACCTGTTAATTATATAACAAAACTTAGTGTTTTCACAAATGTATCTAAAATAATATGTAAAATACAATAACGCAGACAAACTGTCCTTATTAGGCACTTTGTCTGCGTTTCTTATAGTTTTTATTTTTAACTAACTCACTTTATTCTACTCTGAACATAGTTTCCAAAGGCGTTTTTCCAGTCAAGCTAACACTTACTCTATCAGGCATTGAACCACCCACATAGATAGTAAATTGACCATTTTCTATATATCGCTTTCCCTCTTCATCAACTATTGTCATTGCTTTAGGAAGTATTTCAAAGCTCACCGTGAACTGCTCACCACTCTTCACATGGATGCGTTTAAACCCACACAAACTGTGGTGTGGAACCCTTACTGAGGCCTCCATATCCTTAATATATACCTGTACTACTTCGTCAGCATCAAGGCTACCAGTATTTTTTACATCTACGCTTATTGATATGCTTTGACCATTTTTTACAGTGTTGTTAGAGCATGTCACATTGGAATATTCAAAGGTTGTATAGGATAATCCAAAGCCAAAAGGATATAAAGCATCACCCTTCATAAATTTGTAGGTTCTGTTGTCCATTGAGTAATCCTTAAACGCAGGCAGTTCTTCTATCGATTTATAGAAGGTAACTGGAAGTCTGCCAGAAGGAGAATTATCACCGAATATTGTCTCGGCAACGGCTTGACCGCCTTTTGAACCGGGATACCAGCACTGCACTATTGCTGCCACATTATCTGCAGCTTCTCCAATACTAAGTGCACTTCCCGAACATAGTGCAACGATGACAGGCTTTCCCGTACTCAAAACAGCACTCAGTAACCTCTGCTGAGCTGCAGGAAGATTCAGATCGATCTTATCTCCTCCTGCATCATGTATTGCAGCTCCTTGATCGTTTTGTTCACCCTCAACAGAAGCATCAAGCCCCAGACACAAAACAACCACATCACTGCGCTCTGAAACAGAAACTGCTTCTTTGATTCTATCATCCTGCCTAGCTAGGTCTTCAATCTTGTCCATATGAAGATGACAACCTGGTGCATACCATACACGTGTATCGGGCGAAACTCTGCTACGGATACCATCTAAGAGTGTAATATCGTGTGAAGCCGTACCACTATAGTTTGCTCTTAGAGCAACGTAACTATTGGCATTTGGCCCGATTACTGCTATATTTTTTATATTATTTGAATTCAAAGGCAATATTCCATTATTTTTAAGTAAAACCATGGATTTCCTCGCTGCGTCAAGAGAAAGTTCATTATGTTCCTTACAATCATTTAGTTCATATGGTATGTTATCAAATTCGCAATCATCATCAAACATTCCGAGCCTCATTCTTGTTGTCATTAGCCTGATAGCTGCACGGTCAATATCCTCTTCTGTTATCAGTCCTTCTTTAAGAGATAGCAGAATCAGCAGATATATATTTCCACAGTTGAGATCACACCCACTTTTAAGCGCTAATGCAGCTGATTCCGTCGGTGTAGCCGTTACTTGATGGCCTTCATGGAAATCCTTAATGGCCCAGCAGTCTGATACCACATGCCCGTCAAACCCCCAACCGTCTCTAAGAATATCTTTTAGTAAAGTTTTACTTCCATTACATGGTTCTCCGTTTGTACGGTTGTATGCACCCATTATAGCTTCAACCTTCGCCTCCTTTACCAATGCTTCAAAAGCTGGTAAGTAGGTCTCGAAAAGGTCTTTTTTTGATACAATGGCATCAAAATGATGCCTGTCATCTTCAGGTCCGCTGTGTACAGCAAAATGTTTTGCACATGCTGCTGATTTTAAATAATTACCTTCGCCCTGAAGTCCCTTTACAAACGCAACTCCAAGTCTTGCTGTGAGATAGGTATCCTCACCGTAGGTTTCATGCCCACGACCCCATCTAGGATCTCTAAATATATTTACATTAGGTGACCAGAAAGTAAGTCCCTTGTATATGTCTCTGTCATCTTTTTTTGTACTTTCGTTATACTTTGCTCTTCCCTCTGTAGAAATGACATCTGCAACTTTCTTGAGAAACTCATCATCAAAAATAGCAGCTAAGCCAATTGCTTGGGGAAATACCGTTGCAACACCTGCTCGGGCAATTCCATGAAGTGCTTCATTCCACCAGTTATATCTGGGTACGCCCAGGCTTTCTACCGCTTGTGCATCATATCTGAGCTGTGAAGCTTTTTCTTCTAAAGTCATCCTTGATACTAAGTCTATCGCTCTTTCTTTAAAGGAAAGACTTTTATCTAAATATCCATGTTTGTTTTCCATATTCATCCTCCATTAAAAAGTTATTTTCAGTACAGTTTTTTGACACTCCCACAGCTGAAGCAATGGGATTCTTGAGTGATTAAACCAAAATACATTTCTGTTTCTGGAGTATGACCTCAAGCTTTAGGGTATGCCATTACCCTTCCTGAACCAGTGCATATAGCAGCTCAGGCTGATAGACTTTTACCATCTACCACAGGTGCATTAATAATATTGATTGCACCCAATATATCTCTATGTGTTTTGAATCCGCAACAACATTGGTATTTTCTATCTTTAGCTTTATTGAGTGTATTACAAACAGGACATTTTTGACTGGTGTGTTTAGGATCAACATATTCTACTGTTACTCCTGCTAATTTTGCCTTGTACTCAATGAACTGTGCTAACCTATAGAATGACCAGGTATGTAGATTCTTTTCGTTTTTACGGCTTGTTCTTGCCGTGTTTCTGATATTCGTTAAATTTTCCAAACGAATTACCGAAACATTATTTTTTATTGCAAAATTAATAATACCTCTGCTAGTTTTATGGTCTTGGTCTTTCATCCACCGCTGTTCTTTATCATTTAGATTATTCATGGCTTGTTGTTTTTTAGCTTCTCCAAGCCTTTTGCGTTTAGCTCTGTGTTTTCGTTTGATGTACTTGTTTTGTCTTCCGTTTCCAAAGAATTTAGTTTTACCTGATTCTGTCACTGCAACCGCAGGAACTTTTAAACCTAAGTCAACTCCCATCACATTAGTTCCGTCTGATTTATTAGTTGGCACATTAACACTAATTTGAGCAATCCATTTATCAGACTTTTGGGTTATTCGCAAGGAACCCAACTTATTGTTAAGATATTTGAGTTGATAGTCGGTAGTTAGTGTTTTAACCAATATTCTACGTGATTTACCTTCAATTATAACTGGAAAGCTTAAAAGCCCATCTTTGAAGTTATAGTTT